>JBBRHJ010000043.1:0-17120 GCA_038222885.1 Bacteroidales bacterium
ATATTGTTTATTCTCTTTTGCTTTTTGTTTGGCATTATAGAACCCATAATTTCTCAAACTCCTTTTAATCGTGGCGTAAATCTGACCAACTGGTTTCAAACATCAAATTCTCATCAAATTCAGTTTTCAAAATATACAAAAACTGACTTTCAGAACATAAAAAGTTTAGGTTGCGATGTGATTCGTTTACCCATAAATCTCTTTTATATGACTAATGGCAGTCCTGATTATACTGTAGACCCGCTGTTTTATAATTTTCTAGATCAGGCTGTTAATTGGGCTGAAGAGTTGAACTTGTACTTAATTATTGATAATCACTCTAGTGATGATATAGCCACTAAAAACCCAAATCTTGAATCTATTCTTGCTAAAGTATGGACACAAATGGCGGATCATTATAAAAACCGGTCGAATTACATTCTCTATGAAATAATGAATGAACCCAATGGAACATTGACCACAACAATCTGGGGAAAAATTCAGCAAACAGCAATAAACGCCATACGGGCTGTCGACAATACGCATACCATCATTGTAGGAGGTGCTGGGTTCAATGGTTATAGAGAATTGAGTTCATTACCTGTGTATTCGGATACAAATCTGATATATACTTTCCATTTTTACGATCCGTTTGTTTTTACGCATCAGGGAGCAACTTGGCCAACACCTTCAATGGCTTCACTTGCCAATGTTCCGTTTCCATATAATTCAACGACTATGCCTTCAGTTCCTACTGACTTGGTTGGGACATGGGTTGGAAGTGCAATAAATAATTATAAAAACGATGGCACCATTGCAAAAGTAAAATCATTAATTGACATAGCTATTGCTTTCAAAACAGCGAGAAATGTAAAGATATATTGTGGAGAGTTTGGTGTGTACATTCCAAATAGTAATGATAACGATAGGATTTATTGGTACAATCAGGTCAGATCTTATCTGGAATCGAAAGGAATATCTTGGACAACATGGGATTATCAGGGTGGTTTTGGTTTATTCAGAAAAGGAACAAATCAACAATTTGATAATGATTTAAACACTTCGCTTTTGACCGCTTTAGGGCTTAATGTTCCAACACAGCAAACCTATATTTTTAAACCAGATTCAATCGGATTCAATATTTATTCGGATTATATTGGAGAGAAGCTGGTTGAATCGAGCAATGCAAACGGAGGAACGGTTGATTTTTATTCTAATGACAAACCAAACAACGGGAAATACTGCATTTCTTGGTCAGGATGTAGTCAATATGGAACTATTGGTTTTAATCTCTCACCCTCTAAAGATTTGACTATTCTCGAAGCCAAGAATTACGCGTTGAGTTTTTTGGTTAGAGGAAATACAGCCGGGGCTAAGTTTGACGTTCGTTTTACCGATACAAAAACGGGTGCAACCGATCATCCATGGAGAATGAATTTCACATTGGACGAAAATACCGCAAAGTGGGACAATAAATGGCATAAAGTGTATATTCCACTTACTCGTTTTGTAGAGGGGGGCTCCTGGGATGGAAGTTGGTATCCTCCAACTGGGAATTTCGATTGGAAAGCTATTAACAGGTTTGATATTGTAGCGGAACAAATGTCTCTAAAAGACATAAATTTCTGGTTTGATAATATTCAGATAACAAATATGGATACTGCCCAAATTTTTGAAACATCTACATATTCTGAAGTCAAGACTATATCATCAAAAAATATTTCATTGAATATTCATCCAAATCCATGTTCAAATTCAACTAACATTCATTATTCCTTATTAATGGCTGGAAATGTAGATTTAAGTATTTATAATTTAGCGGGTCAGAAGTTAGAAACAATAATAAATACAATTCAATCTGCGGGAAATTATACTATAAAATGGTATAGAAAAGCTTCGATAAAGCAAGGCATTTATATTTTGAGGATTATGAATTCAAATAATAATAGTGAACAAAAATTGATTGTAGTTTAATAATTTCATAGTAGCTTTCTCATTGCTCTTTAAAAGTTGGGTTAATTTAAAGTCAAATTATTACTTCCAAGATGCCAAAAATAACTATTTTTATACCGATTAAATAAAACATTATGACTAAACACTTTTTTTACTGTTTCATTTTCTTATTTGTAATCATTGGTTCTGCTTATTCAAAGTCGGATGTTACATACCCTAAAGAACTTGAACAACTTCACAATAATCTAATCTCAAATTTTTTACAACCGACTGTTGATGAAAGTAAGGTAGAGAATTTATTGAGTACGCTGGACAGCAAAGGTGCGTGGACACAAATAGATTATACGGATTTAGAACGTGGTGGTTGGCCTGTTTTGCAACATCTGTATAATTTGCAAACCCTCGCTATTGCATATCAAAAGTCTGGAACACAATATTATAAGAAAGAAGAGTTGTCGAAAAAAATACACTTGGCATTGAATTATTGGCTCGATAATGATTTTCAGAATCCAAACTGGTGGAATCCTGAAATTGGTGTTCCGAAATATCTCTCGCCCGTTTTATTTGCTATGGAAAGTGAGTTGTCGCCTGAGCAATTTAAAAAAGGTATTAAAATTCTCAATCGCTCTAAAATACGCCTGGCCGGACAGAACAAAGTTTGGTTGTCTGGTAATGTTCTGTATAAATCATTGTTATTGCGCAATGCCGACAGTGTAGCCATTGCAGCTGAGGCTATTAAAGGCGAACTTGCGATCAATCGATTGGCAATACAGCCTGATTATTCTTTTCACGAGCATGGTGCTATGTTGCAATTTGGAAATTATGGACTGTCATTTATGAGAGATATGACCATGTGGATAGATATTATGAATAATACTGCATTTCAATTTGAAAAAGAAAGAGTTAGTCTACTTCGTGCTTATGTTCTTGATGGTATGCAGTGGGTGCTTTGGAAGAAAGGGTTGGATATTGCTGCAAGTGGTCGACAATTGTTTAAAGGTGCTCAGATAGAAAAACGTAATTTGATGGTGGGACAGTTGAATGAGATGAAGAAATTGGATTCAAAATATGCCGAGGAATATGAGAAAGCAAAAGATGTAAGTTCCCTCGTTGGAAATAAATATTTTTGGAGATCCGATTTTCAGGTACAACGTTCAAAGGACTATTACTTCTCGCTTAAATTGTCATCCAATAGGGTAAGGGCGTATGAAACTGCCAACTCTGAGAACCTCCAAGGCTATCATTTGGGAAGTGGAATGACTTTGCTGTATCAAACACAGAATGAATACGAGGATATTTTCCCATTTTGGAACTGGAAAAAATTACCCGGAACAACTATCATTCAGGATACTTCCGCCATTCCTGTTTCCAACGCTTGGGGATATACCATCGATGATAATTTTGTGGGTGCTGTGTCCGATGGCGAAAATGGCATGGCTGTTTTGCAATACAATCGTGGTGGATTAAAAGCCAATAAATCATGGTTTATGTTCGACGATAAAATAGTTTGTTTGGGGAATGGGATTACTGCTAAAACCGAATTTCCAGTTACAACAAGTATCAACCAGACTTTTTTAAATGGAAATATTCTGGTAAAAACTGATGCAGGGGAGAAGAGCGTTGCCAATGAACAGGAGTTTACACGACTCAATTGGTTGCTACACGACAATATTGGGTATTTATTCCCGACTGATGCGAAAGTAAAGCTGACTGCAAAAAACACAATAGGATCGTGGTATAATGTAGCACATCGTTACAAGGATGTTTCTGAAAATGCTGATATTTTCAGTTTATGGATCGACCACGGAAAGAATCCTAAGAACGGAAACTATGCTTATATTTTAGTTCCAAATGCTACACGAGCAATTATGGCCGATTTGGAAGCAAACAAACCTTTCAAGTTTGTAAACTTACCCAATCAACAATCAGTAGTTTCAAAAAATGGAAATTTAGCAGGAATTGTATTTTACGCTGCTGGAAAATCGTATGTATTTGGTTGTGTTGAAGTAAGCAAACCTTGTGCGGTGATGCTCAAAAAAACCGATGCTGGAATTGCCGTTTCAATTAGCGACCCTTCGTACCAACAAAAAGACATTATTCTAAAAATGAAAGGGAATTACGAAGTAGAAAATGGTTTGTTCGAAAGTGGAAATACCACAATTACTATTTCTTTACCTCAGGGTAATGAAGCTGGTAAAACCCTAACAATCAATTTGAAAAACAAATAAGAATTTACGAAAATAAGTGATTGCTAAATGATAAATAATATGATAATTCGCACACGAATAAATTTTGAAAATCGCTCTGAAACTCCCCCTTCTTATTCCCCCTTCAGGGGGTTAGGGGGCAGTGCGGCTGAATGCTTTCTGATATTAACCTTTCTTGTTCTATCCAGCATGTTAGGATTTTCACAAACGAATAAAAGCGATACAATCAGAGAAAAACATAGCATTACCGTACAAGCAGACTCGAAGCTTGGACCAGTGTATAATCTATGGGATGTTCGTGTTATAAATGCACCCGAATTGTGGGGCGAGAAGGGTTTTGCCGAGAAGTTGAAGGCTACCACTAAGCACACTAAATACATCAATAGCATTCGTACTTTGGGTGGCAAGCACAATGGCGAATGTGAATGGTTCAAAGGAATTGATGCCAATGGCGAGCTTATTTGTGATTTTGCGCCTTTTATCGGTTATTTGAAAGCTCAAATTGGCGTTGGGTTTACGCCTTGGATTGTGCTTGATAATGTGCCTAACAAAATGAATAAAACTGATAAACACGAATATGGCAATACAAGTCCACCCGATGACTATGATGTATGGTTTAAATACATACAAAAATTTGTTGCTGCGCTGGTTGATGAGTTTGGTTTGGAAGAGGTGAAAACTTGGCATTTTAGAGTAGGTACCGAACCCGATTTATTTCCCGGTCATTGGTCGGGCACTAAGGAAGAATACTTTAAACACTACGATTACACTGTGGCAGCTGTGGAAAGTCTAATACCTTCACCTTTAATTGGTCCGGGTAATATTCTTATGTGGAACGGAGTTCAAGACGGTAACAAGGGCGGTCGTTGGGGTTTTGATATTTTGAAACATTGTGCCGATGGAAAAAATTATTTTACAGGAAAAGTAGGTACTCGAATTACATTTTTTTCTCAATCAATATATGCATGGGCACCCAGAACATTTTTGTACGAAGAAAATTTGAAGAAATTAAAAGTGGAGTTGGCAAAATATCCAACGCTTAAAAATATTGATATTGAAATTCATGAATATGGTGAATTGAATGAATGCCTGAGCCGTGGAGATGCACTAAGTAATGTCGAGTTTTTTGTTGGTTTGTATGCCCACACCGTTGATTTGGCGTATAATTACAACGTTAGGAGAATTTATAATTGGGACCAACATTTGGGTATGATTACTACTTATGACCAAATTGTGGAAGGTCTTTTTCAGCCTTGGGTAAAGGTGATGGATTGTTTGGCTGTTATGGAAAATGGACAGCGAGTGGAGGTGTTGCGAGATGCAGAAAAAAAACTGAAATTTGGGACTATTGCTGCATGGAAAGATGGAAGTTTGTATCTATTGGCTTATTCGCACCACGATGATGCAGCCCAAGAAACCGAAAATGACATTGAGTTGACGCTTGTTGGTGAACGAATTGCGAGTGTGAAAAGCTGGTCTATCGACGAACAGCTGCTCGATAAGAACCACGGTGTTTATATCCACCAACTATACAAAGACATTGAAGCGGCGGGTATTGCTCCTAAAAAAACCAAATTCTATTTGCAAAGAAACATTGCTCGTCGTTATGGCGACGAAAATATAAAAGCTACAACGGCTGTCATTCAAAAAAACTTGAAAAAATACCAAGAAATGGGGCAGATGAAGCAGGTGAAATCTGGCGAGCAATTGAAGTCCAACAACGGAAAAATCGAACTGAATCTTCGGATCGACGGGAGCGGATTTCGCTTTATAAAACTTACGCCAATAGAATAATAAAAGAAAAGAAATAATATCCAAAATCACACTAAAATAAATATAAGAATGGAACGCTGATAACGCTGATTAAGCGGATAAAAAACGGATAAGAATTTCGACAAGTCGAAATGATTTTCAATTTATCATTGTCTTATCAGTCATGCTTGCATGACTTAAATCCGTTTTAAATCTTTATAATTATTATCCGTTATAATCCGCTTAATCCGTTAAATCCGTGTTCTATTTCTCTTTATTGTAAAATGCGACATTATATTATTCTAATTACTTAAATCAATTTTCAAATGAAAAAAATACATTCCACACTTCTATTTTTAATGTTGAGCTCATTCCTTTTTATAGTTAGCTCCAAGGATAAAAGTACTGTAACGATTTATACTGATAGCCAAGACGCAAAAATTCAATTTGCGATTGATGAGCTGCAAGCGGCTTTACTTAAAAAAGGTACTAAAATAGTGATGCAACCCAATGAAAATGCGGACATTCTATTTCAACTTCAATCTGCCGACAGCAGGTTGAAACCACAGGGTTTTGTTATTAAAAAAGAAGCTAAAAAGATGATCGTAGTCGGTTATGATGCCGTAGGATTGATGTATGGCGGACTTGAATTGGCTGAACAAATCAAACTTTATGGTTTGAAAGGAGTTCGTGAAACACTTCAAAATGCTTATGTTGAAAAAAGAGGGATAAAATTCAATATCCCCTTAGATGCTCGTTCGCCAAGTCATGATGACCGAGGAACACCGGCCCAAACCAATGTGGTTAATATGTGGGACATTGCATTTTGGCACGAATACTTAGATGAATTGGCACGAAATCGATACAATGTTCTCTCGCTTTGGAACAGGCACCCTTTTGCCTCTATGGTAAAACTTGCCGATTATCCAACCATTGCTTTAAATGATGTGTACAATAAAAGTGGCAAAGTAAAAGATATGACCATTGATGAGAAAATAAGTCTGTGGCAGAATGTAATGGAATATGCACACAATAGAGGCATTGAAGTTTCGATTATGACTTGGAATATTCACATATATGGTACTGATGGTAAGTATGGTATTACCGAAGATAAAAACAATTTGATAACGAAGGATTATTTAAGAAAATCCGTAAAACAAATGTTTTTAACCTACCCATACTTAGCAGGAATTGGTGTAACGGCTGGCGAAAACATGAACGACTTAAATCGAGAGGAAAAAGAACAATGGTTGTGGGACACTTATGGCTTAGGTGTGCAGGATGTGAAAGCATTGCAACCCAATAGGCATATAAGTTTTATACACCGCGATTGGATGACGGCTTTTGATAATATTTCTAAACACTTTGGTCAGCTCGAAGATGGATATGACATGAGTTTTAAATACACACGAGCACATTTGTATTCGGCTTACAATCCTCCTTTTGCTAAAAATGAAATACTAACCCGAGTTCCCGAAGGTATTAAAACTTGGTGGAATTTGCGCAATGACGACCATTACATTTTGCGCTGGGGCGACCCTGAATATGCAAAACAGTTTATTTTGAATTTACCTGACAGCCCCAAAACAGCAGGATATTATATGGGCGCCGATCGGTATATGTGGGGCAGAGAAAGTTTCAGTAAAAATCCATCAACACCCCGACAATTAGACAATAAAAAGCATTGGTTTAGCTTCTTGCTTTGGGGACGGTTGGGGTACGACCCGAATATTTCGCCCTCACGTTTTCAAGACTTGGTACAGGATCGTTTTCCGGAAGTTTCAAGTGAAAAACTATCGAATGCATGGAAATCGGCTTCGCAAGTTTTGCCTTTGGTAAATAAATTTCATTGGTACAGAGGCGATTTTCTGTTTTGGGGAGAAGGATGTATAAGCAGCGGTATTTTAAAATCAGTGCGAGGTTTTCATTCGGTTCGTACTTTTATTGAAGGCGAAACGATGGAAAATAGTGGTATTTTGTCTATTCCTCAATATGTTAAACTAATACGAGAAGGAAACGAAATCAAAGAAATAACACCTTTTCAAATTGCCGACCAATTAGAAAAATATTCTTCGCAAGCTTTAACCCTAGTTGCCAAAACAAATGCCAAAGGAAATAGCGAATTGGCTGAAACCATAGGCGATATTGAAGCTATGTCATATTTAGGACTTTATTATGCACAAAAAATTAGAGGAGCTACATCGCTTGCACTTTTTGAAGATACAAAAAAGATTGAACAGCAAAAATCGGCTATTGAGCAATTGGAAAAAGCAGCCAAATATTGGGATAGCTATGCGTTGAAATTAGGCAATCAGTACAACAAAATGGAAATTGCAGCGCATGGTATTTTCGATTGGGATAAACTAAAAAAGGATGTTCAAATGGATATTGAAATTGCAAGGAATGCAAATTGAAAAAACACTAAATATGAAAAAAACACTAATTACTTTTATCGCACTAACGCTCTATTTAATAGCTAATGCCGATAATCCAATTATTTCACAACGCTATACGGCCGATCCGGTTGGCTTGGAATACAAAGGGCGTTTGTACTTGTACACTTCTCACGATATGGATGGGCAGGAACGTTATTGGATGAACGACATAACTTGCGTTTCGACCGATGACATGCAAAACTGGACAGACCACGGCGAAGTTTTTAAAGCGCCCGAAGATATATCGTGGGTAACACAAGCTTGGGCTCCAACCGTTGTGCAGCGCAACGATACCTTTTATATGTACACTGGTGATGGAAACCGAAGCATTAGTGTGGCCATTGCAACCAAACCAACAGGACCGTTTAAAGGGGTAGGTGGAAAACCACTTATTAGTCGTGATATGCCCAATGCGAATGTGGAATGGTGCTTCGACCCCACAGTTTTTATCGACGACGATGGACAGGCGTATTGTGTATTTGGTGGTGGCCCGGCACTTCCCAACAATCAAGGAGTGCGCCCCAAAAATGCACGTATTATAAAATTAGGCAGCGATTTGATAAGTGTTGTGGACGAGGCTATTACGATTAATGCACCTGAATTTTACGAAGGTGGATTTTTGCACAAAAACTTCGTTAATGGAAAAGCCAAGTATTATTTTTCGTATTTCAATTATTTTGGTAAAACTATGAACATCGATTACATGATGAGCGATCATCCACTTTCGGGTTGGGAATACAAAGGAATAATTTTGCCACAACCGAAAGATAACTTTGAAAACTCTCATGCCAGCGTTTTTCAATTTAAGGAGAAATGGTATATGGCTTATCACACCCGCAAAATTGGAACCGATAGAGGCATCAATGCCATTCGTCAGCGTTCGGTTTGTGTTGATGAACTGTTCTATAATGCTGATGGTACTATCAAAGTAGTGATTCCTACTTCCGCTGGACCAAAACAAATAAAACAACTCAATCCATTTCAGCGAAATGAAGCCGAAACGATGGCTGCACAATCCTATTTATTGCCAGGAATTGAAACTGCCGATTGCGATGATATTGATGGCGGAAGAGTGGTGACTGATATTGAAAGTGGTTATTGGATCAAGGTTTCAGGAGTAAATTTCGAAAAAGGAGCTAAAAGTTTTGAAGCAAGAATCTCAGCTCAAAACAATGGAGCCATTGAAATACGATTAGGAAGTGAAAAAGGACAATTGTTAGGAAGTTGCGAAATTAGCTCAACGGGAGGTTTAAAGGTTTGGAAAACGGTTAGTTGTTCAGTAAAAGAAGTGGCTGGTGTTCACGATGTTTACTTTAAATTTGTTGGACAAGGTGCAAAAATGTATAATGTTAATTGGTGGAGATTTACAAAATAAAAATCACTGTAAAAAAATAATGGATTATAGATATAGATAATAAACTCAAATAAAAAAAAACAAATCAATAATGAAAAACAACGCATTCAGTCTAAAAGTAGCTTTGATGTTCTTATCGTTGACATCATCTTTGTTGGCACAAGAGCCAAATAAGTCAGGCTACCCTTTCCCATTACCCGAAAAGCTAACCGCAACCTATAATTTTGACTCGCAAAAGTCTGAACTGTTTAATAATAACCTCATTGGTTATAATATTATGCATTTCAACACCGATAGCGAGTTGGATTTTATACGTGCATTTGATCCTATTTCAGTCCGTTTTCCAGATGGTGCCTGGTCTAATTTCTATAACTGGGAAACAGATCAATTAACTCGTTACAACGATACTACATTCGATAATGGTCAATTTAGCAAAATTGATAATGGTTTAGAGGAGAAGGCGTCTAAAAAGATAGGCATAAAAGGATTGACCCAACTAAACAAAGAAAAGAAGGATAAAACCGGAAAAGGCTATGATATGATGTGGACTTTTTGCACCAACTACGATACGAATGAAAAATCGATGCGTAGGGTGTTGGACCATGAAGCAAGAGGTTTTGATTTGACTTATGTTGAACTTGGCAATGAGCATTTTTGGGAATCGCAGCGAAGTACGCGCGTAAGTACTGCCGAGAAGTTTCTTCCAATAGCCAAGTCATTGGCAGATACTTTACATAAAGAACGCCCAAATGTGCGAATTTCACTTCCACTTTCTTGGCGGCCTATACATGGAGCTTATAATGCTATTGTTGCCGATGATGGAAATTACTTTGATGCTATTACTTTGCATAAATATATTGGTAACGACCCCGATAAGGCAAAAGAAAGTAATAGTGCTTTTGCCAATGTATTAACGGCTCGTTTGTCACTAAAAGAATCCGAAATGTATGTGCGTTCGTTTGCACCCGGAAAAAAGATATGGTTGACTGAATGGGGCGTAAGTTCTGGAACAGGTCCTGCTAAGGGCGGAGCAGCCTTGGGTATGGCTGATGCTTATTTGTACATGTTCGAAAATCAAGATATTTATGAGTGGTCTAATTGGTTCATTGTGAATGGTGTGCTGAATTCTTTTATCACTTTTAAAGATTCAAAAACGAGAAAACCCAACTGGCCTATTGAAAAAACTGCTTATGGTTCGGTGTATGAAATTATTCGCTCTGTATTCGAAAATAGTACAATGTACAATGGTGCTATGTCCACATCAAAACTTAAAACCAGCAAAGGTGAGGCGAATGCTGTAACCGCACGTGTAGTTAAAAAAGACGGTAAAACATATTTGTTTGCCATAAATTTGACGAATAAATCGGTGGAGTTTTATTTGAAAAAGGATAATAAGAGTGTTAATGCAAAATATGTGCATGAAACGTTCGCGTTCGACAACCTAAGTGCGCAACCCATTCTTCCCATGTCGCAAAGTCCTTTGAAATTTGTAAAAAAAGGGAATGGAGCAACGATGCTTCCTCCATTATCTATCAATAAAATTTCTTTTGAGGGAGAAGTTAAATAAATTAAAAGTAAACAGCCCCCTAACCCCCTGAAGGGGGAAATACAGAGTAATTATCAAGTTTTTTCGTTGTAATACAGTTGTTTTTTTAATAATAAAAACATGTTTTATTTCAATTTAAAAACTAAATGGTTGTTCTAAACAATTGAATTTGAGTTGAATTGAATATGTGAAATACAAAACTTTAAATGATTTTTTATGAATCAATCAAAACAAATAATTATTAGTATAACCTTAGTAATTCTAATATCGATGCAAGTCGTGGCAGCCGATAAATTAGGAATAGAACCCTGGAAAATACTTTTCAATGGGAAAGATTTCTCAGGCTGGTCGTTTATTGGCAGTTTTGGAAAAGCCTGGGTAGAAGATAGCACCATCGTTACTCAAATGGTTATCAATACACCGGAGCACACTTTTATCCGTACAAAAAAATCATATCAAGATTTTATACTTGAAGCCGATTGTAAAGTAGTTGGTAATATTCACTCGGGATTTATTCTTCGCAGTATTGAAGCACCCGATTCGGCAAAAGTTCGTATTTATGGCTATCAGGTGAAACTCGACCCAAACGAACGAAAATGGTCGGGTGGTGTGTTCGACGATTTTGGACGCAGCTTTCATTGGTGGTATACTTTGGCAGATGACGCCCGAGCACGCGAAGCTTTCAAAATGAACGAATGGAATCATTTCCGGATGGAATTTATCGGTAACAACCTCAAAGTTTGGGTTAATGGCATTCCTACTTGCAATCTTATCAACTCGAAGTATAAAAAAGGACCCATTGCTCTAAAAATTCATAGTTTAGGAAATAGTCCTGAACGCGAAAATGCAAGGGTAAGCTTCAAAAATATTCGGATAATTTCTAAAAATCCTGCGAAATATGCTCGCGAAATGGATCGCTTACCCAAAGCAATTGATTAAAAATATGGATTACTATAAAATTTTAGCGACAGCTTCACTATCAGTATTTTTACAGAATTTAGTAGTGAAGCCGTCGGTTTAACTAAGAGTATTTCTGTACCCAAAATAAGTACTAAAATTATTGAGTACTTTTTAAATATATTTCACTCATTATTAAACAAATAATCTATCACTTTAGAAGTGTTAACTCAATTTTAATGAAACGATATTCTGCTCAAAACTCTCGATCAATTAAATTAAAATAATACGACATGAAATCTAAATTAATTATTGCCTTCGTTGTAGGACTAACAGCTTCGAGTTTCAGTCTCATGGCTCAAACCGAAAGACCCTTTGTAAACGATCAACTTGTTTTTGAAGAAAAAGACGGAATAGTTGGAGTCGAAGCCGAATATTTCTACAAGCAATCGCTTACCAAAATTCGCCAGTGGTACATTAGCAGTAAGGACAATCTGCCAACAGTTAGCCCAAATCCCGATGATGCGCACATTGCTGGAGCCAGTAGAAACGCTTACATCGAAATTTTGCCTGATACAAGAGTTACAAGTAAGGATAAACTGATTCCAGGAGAGAATTACTCCAATGAGCCGGGCAAACTCGCTATTGTGCATTATAAAGTTAAAATAAATCATCCGGGTCGTTATTATGTATGGGCAAGAGCTTATTCATCAGGAGCTGAAGACAATGGATTGCATGTTGGTTTTGATGGCTTATGGCCTGAACATGGCCAGCGTATGCAATGGTGCGAAGGTAAAAACCAATGGACTTGGGCAAGTAAACAACGCACCGAAAAGGTACATTGCGGAGAGCCAAAGGAGATTTATCTGGATATTGACAAAGCCGGAATTCACGATATTCAGTTTAGCTTGCGTGAAGATGGTTTCGAATTTGATAAATTTATTCTGGTAAGCGATCCTGATTTTATTCCTGAAGGCGATGGATTGGCAGTAAATCTTTTTTCAGGTAAACTGCCTGTGGCATTTCCTAAAGTAGATGTTGCTCCTGTTGCAGTTGCACCAAAAGCCGAAAATGCAAAAACTACGAATGCTTATATCGATCAGATTTCTAAAACGGTGAATGGAAGTAAGGTGTTGAAGGCCATTGATTTTATCATCGAAGGCACTAATTTCTACAAGGATAAAAATTGGCTGGCTATTAATCCTGAGGAGTACAAAGACGCAAAAACAACAACCACGTTCCAATTCGAAAACGGAATGTATGATTTGCTTTTTGTTGGTGTTGGTGAAAATGATGGCCAATCGACCTATCAGGTTTTGGTAAATGACAAGGAAGTTGGAAAATTTACTGTTCCCCTTAGCAAGAGCTCGTTCGAAGAAGCCATACAGTATGTTGATCTTTGGGAAAATATCGATATGAAAAAAGGCGATAAAATAACAGTAATCTCGAAAGTTGGGAGCAACGATGGCAAGGAATACAGCCGTGGGCGATGGGGAGGTTTAATTTTTGCACCTATGACTAATGGTAAGGATATTCTTGAACGATCGAAGGCGTTATCGGCTAACCAAAACGTTGGCTCTGCACCGGTTGTTTCCGGTCAAGTTCAAACAGTACCTATTGCAAAGGCAGAAACTCCTGCAATCGTGAGTAAAGACGGAAAAGGCAAAGTGGTTATTTCAGGAGAATTGAAGCAATGGCACAAAGTTACGCTTACGCTTGATGGCCCGTTTGCAAAAGAAACCGACACCAGACCCAATCCGTTTACCGATTACCGCATGACTGTAAAGTTCACCCATGAATCGGGATCACCCAGTTACACTGTTCCAGCCTATTTCGCAGCCGATGGAAATGCCGCCGAAACTAGCGCAACCGAAGGTGTCAAATGGCGCGCACACCTTTCGCCTGATAAAACTGGAAAATGGACTTATAAAGTTTCGTTTCTGACAGGTGCAATGGTGGCTACAACCGATATGCCTTGGATGAAAACCTTGGTTCCTTTCGATGGAATTGAAGGTTCGTTTGTAGTGGCAGCAACCGATAAAAGCGGTCGTGATTTTCGCGGAAAAGGTCTATTGGCGTACGTTGGAAAACATCAACTTCAGTTTAAAGGAAGTGGTGAATACTTTTATAAAGCAGGTGCCGATGCTCCTGAAACTTTGCTAGCTTACGAAGATTTTGACAATACCATTGCCCTGAAACCGAAAGTGCCATTAAAAAAGTTTGCCTCACACTTTCAGGATTATCAGACAGGTGACCCAAGTTGGAAAAATGGCAAAGGGAAAGGGCTGATTGGAGCGCTAAATTATCTAGCTTCGAAAGGTGTCAATTCGTTTTCATTCTTGACCTATAATGCTGGTGGTGATGGTGATAATGTGTGGCCATTTATAAGCCGGGATGAAAAATTTCATTACGATTGTTCTAAACTTGACCAGTGGCAAATCGTATTCGACCATGCACAAAGCAAAGGAATGTACCTGCATTTTAAAACTCAGGAAAATGAGAATGATGACAATGCCAAAGGTCACGGACAAAGTTTTGAAATCATTACAGAAGCACTTGATGGAGGCGATCTTGGTCCTGAAAGGCGTTTGTATTACCGCGAATTGATTGCACGTTTTGGCTATGAGTTGGCTCTAAACTGGAACTTAGGTGAGGAAAATACACAATCGACAGAAAACCGCAAAGCAATGGCCGATTACTTTTTCAGGAACGATCCATATCGCCACAACATTGTCATTCACAGCTACCCGAATGAACAGGAAAAAGTTTATACTCCACTACTCGGTAAAAATTCAGAATTGACTGGTGTTTCGTTGCAGAACGCTTGGGGTGCCGTATTTAAACTAACATTGAAATGGGTAACTGAATCCGATAAAGCAGGCAAACCTTGGGTTGTCGCCAACGATGAGCAAAATTCTGCAGCCAAAGGTGTTCCGCCAGATCCAGGATACAAAGGATTTGATGCTTCGGTGGTTGGTTACAGCATCGACGACATTCGAAAACAAACCCTTTGGGGCAATATCATGGCTGGTGGTGCTGGGGTGGAATATTATTTCGGATACCAACTCCCCGAAAACGACCTGCTTATGGAAGATTATCGCAGTCGCGATAAATCATGGGATTTTTGCCGAATTGCCATTAACTTTCTTTCCGAAAATAAAATTCCAATTCAGGAAATGAAAAACATGGATAATTTGGTAGATAATACCGATATGGATAAAGATAAACATTGTCTGGCTAAAAATGCTGAAATTTATCTGGTACAACTGGCTTATACAGCAACTTCAACGCTCGATCTGACTGGAGTTCAGGGCGAATTTAGCATCGACTGGTTTAATCCCATTTCAGGAGGGAAACTACTGAAAGGAAGCTCGAAAACAGCAAAGGGTGGAAATATCGTTTCGTTGGGAAATGCCCCATTAAAAGCATCACAGGATTGGATTGTGATTGTGAAGAGGAAAACCAAATAAATTTATTCGAATTTATAAACTAATGCGAATCAGGAGTTGAGAATAAGTGTAACTTACTAATAATAAGATTTTTCCCGTAGGGAATACATGTCAATAGAAAAATTATAAATATGAATCAATTCCCCATAGGGGATTAATAAGAAAAAAATGTCAATGTCCTACGGACAACAAAATTATAAATATCCTTATTCTATTGATATACAAGTCCTCCGGACTATATTTCAACTCCAGATTCGCACAATTAATTTAAACTCAATACATAAATACGAAGGTACAAAGTTATCTTATTCAATAAATCAGTACTTTGTGCCTTCGTGTTACATTCCTATTTTTGATACTTATTAGAGTTTATATAAGTTAGCATGTTATGAAGATATTAGAACGCTGATTTTCGCTGATTTAGCGGATTTTAAAACGGATTAGAATTTCGACAAGTTGAAATGATTAAGAGCTCGTTCTTAAATCTTCCCCGATTTTTCGGGGAAAAATCCGTTTTTGAATCCGTTTTGAAATTTTAATCAGCGAATATCCGCTCAATCCGCTTAATCCGTGTTGCTATTCTTTTTTTTTAAAATATAAAGTTCAATTTATCAGACACATATAACTTGTATAATGACTATTATTCAATGAATAAACCCTCACTAAAAGTAATAATTCATTTTTTATGAAACGATTCTCCATACTTTCTTTTTTAATAATAAACTTTTCGACTTTTGCACAAAATCCTATTTGTCCTCCGGGGTTAAACATTGCTGACCCAACCGCAAGAGTATGGGCAGATGGCAAATTGTATGTGTACGGATCGCGCGATGACAATCCAAAGTCATATTGCTCACACGATCATTGGGTACTTTCAACCAGCGACTTAATAAACTGGGAATATGTGCCCGATGCTTTTAATAGTAAGGGGCCAAAAGATAAAGTGCCTTACAACGATAGTCAACTGTACGCACCCGATTGCATCTACAAAAATGGAGTCTATTATTTGTATTATTGTCAGCCCGGAAAAACCAATAACGAAGGAATGGCTACAAGTATCTCGCCTACAGGACCTTTTAGTAATGCTAAAGCCATGAATATTCCTGCTCGGTTAAACCAAATTGACCCCGGCGTTTTTATTGACGACGACGGACAAGCATATTATACTTGGGGACAGTTTTCGGCTAAAATGGCGAAACTCAAACCCAACATGACTGAAATTGATACTACTACCATAGTCGATAGTATAATTACAGCTAAAAAGCATAAATTTCACGAAGGAAATTCCATGGTTAAACGCAATGGCATTTATTATCTGGTTTATGCACACAATGGTCGCAAAGGGCATCCTACTTGCATTGGTTATTCAACAAGTACATCGCCAATGGGACCTTTCAAATATGGAGGTGTAATAATTGACAATGAAGGTTGCAATCCGGGAAATCATAACAATCATGGATCTATTGTTGAATTTAAAGGACAATGGTATGTTTTTTACCATAGAAGTACGCATGGCAGCAAAATGATGCGCAAAGCTTGTATTGAACC
>JBBRHJ010000044.1:0-16944 GCA_038222885.1 Bacteroidales bacterium
ATTAATTTTGCCGTTGCAACAAAAAACTAAAAAATTTTTAAAAATGAAATCAGAACAAGTAATTGGGGATCTCAAAAGGAGATTCCCAAACGAGCTTGAGTACCATCAAGCCGTTGAAGAAGTATTGCACTCTATCGAAGATGTTTACAATGCTTATCCCGAATTTGAGAACCAGAATCTTATTGAACGTCTTTGTATTCCAGAGCGAATCTTCACATTTAGAGTAACTTGGGCGGACGATAGAGGAAAAATCCATACCAATATGGCGTATCGGGTTCAGCATTCTAATGCAATTGGCCCTTACAAAGGTGGAATGCGCTTCCATGCTTCAGTAAATTTATCTATTCTTAAATTTTTAGCATTCGAGCAAACTTTCAAGAATGCCCTTACTACTTTGCCTATGGGCGGAGCAAAAGGTGGATCAGATTTCAATCCCAAAGGCAAATCATCAGCAGAGATTATGCGTTTTTGTCAAGCATTTATGATTGAACTTTGGCGACATATTGGTCCTGAAACCGATGTACCGGCGGGCGATATTGGTGTTGGTGGTCGCGAAGTTGCTTTTATGTTCGGAATGTATAAAAAATTAGCTCGTGAAAATACGGGAACATTCACCGGAAAAGGTATTGAGTTTGGAGGTTCATTAATTCGTCCAGAAGCAACAGGTTATGGCAATATTTATTTCTTAATGAATATGCTAAAAACCAAAGGAATAAATGATTTAAAAGGTCAAACTGTTGCTATCTCAGGTTCAGGCAATGTGGCTACATATACGGCTGAGAAAGTAATTGAACTTGGTGGAAAAGTAGTAACACTTTCAGACAGTAGCGGATATATTTACGATCCAGAAGGTATCGATACCGAAAAACTTAAATTTGTTTTTGAGTTGAAAAATATCTATCGTGGTCGTATTAAAGAATATGCCGATAAATATAATTGTAAATATGTGGATGGTGGCCGTCCTTGGAATGAAGTATGTACCATTGCATTACCATCGGCTACGCAGAATGAATTGAACGGAGATGATGCACAGACTTTGGTTAATAACGGTTGTTTTGCCGTTTCCGAAGGTGCAAACATGCCTTCAACTCCTGATGCTGTTGAAGTATTTATTCACAACAAAATACTTTACGGTCCTGGAAAAGCGGCTAATGCTGGTGGTGTTTCAGTTTCAGGACTTGAAATGACACAGAATTCGATGAAAATTAGCTGGACTAAAGAAGAAGTAGACGAAAAATTGAAACAAATTATGTTCGACATTCATGCTTCTTGTGTTAAATATGGTACAGAAGCTGATGGTTTCGTGAATTACGTGAATGGAGCCAATATTGCTGGATTTATGAAAGTATCCAAGGCAATGATTGCTCAGGGGGTTCTGTAATCCAAATTAATTCTAAAAAAAAAAATCAAGTCTGAATAATTCGGACTTGATTTTTTTTAATGTGTATGTTGACTAAGTGATCTGGGCGAACCTTTCCACGAGCAACCCAAACAATAAATGATATCCAAGTCAAACCCTTCCAATGAATCTTCTGGATGAATGGGAATTAAATCAAAAAACTCGTTTACAGTAACAACTACAGATTCAGCATTATCATTTTTCACCCTGAATCTGTGAATTTTACATTGCGGACAAAGTAACTTTTTCATTATAAAGTCTTTATAATTATAGAGATTAATGAATTACTGAATTTTCATCTGGTTCATTCTCATCGGAATCCTTATGCACAACTTCAGTTTTTTCAACAATAGCATTATTATCAGCTATCATTTGCACCTTTACAGTTTCAATTGATTTCAAACTATCAATTTCCTTAATTTCTTCGTCCTCAAATTTAAGAATTTTGCCTGGAAAAAGTTGAACCCAATTCAAGTTATGCGTTGCTATAATAACCGTTGTGCCTGATTTACGAATATTGTAAAGCAACTCAATTAGGTTACGGCCAGTTTCAGGATCAAGATTCCCAGTTGGTTCATCAGCTAATACTATTTCAGGAGAATTAAGCAAAGCCCTAGCAATCACTATTCTTTGTTGTTCGCCTCCAGATAGTTGATGCGGCATTTTATAACCTTTATTATGCATACCCACTTGTTGAAGTACTCCCAAAATTTGTTCATCAATCAATGCTTTATCTTTCCAACCTGTTGCTCTCAGTACGAATTCAAGATTAGCATTGATAGTACGATCGGAAAGTAATTGAAAATCTTGAAAAACAATACCAATTTTTCTACGTAAAAATGGAATTTCTTTATTTTTCAGGTCATTCAAATCATAACCTAACACACCTGCAGCACCTTTTTCGATAGGAACTTCGGCATAGAAAGATTTGAGTAAAGAACTTTTACCACTTCCTACTTTACCCAATAAATATATAAACTCACCACTGAGAACTTCGAGTTGAATATTCTTCAAAACGAGTAATTCACGTTGATAAATATCTACATCAACATATTTAATCAAAAGTTTTTTTTCCATAATCTAATGAAATTTAAAATCTCAATTCACGTTTTATTTGTGTCGTTTTTTAAGTTCACGACCTATATCATCCAACGAATATCCTTTTGATGTAAGCAAAACAATTAAATGAAACACTAAATCAGATGCTTCGTACATAAAACCTTCCTCAGTACCATTGGTGGCTTCAATAACAGTCTCCACAGCTTCCTCACCGACTTTTTGAGCCATACGGTTAATTCCCTTTTTGAAAAGCGAAGTCGTATAAGAACCTTCAGGCATTTCTTTGAAGCGAACTTGAATAAATTTTTGCAAATAGTTCAAAAACTCAAAATCTCCTTCGTTAGTTTCACCCCAGCAAGTATCAGTTCCTGTATGGCAAACAGGACCTACAGGTTTCACTTTAACTAGTAAAGTATCGTTGTCGCAATCAGAACTTATTGAAACAAGATTCAAGAAATTACCACTCTCCTCTCCTTTGGTCCAAAGTCTATTTTTTGAACGGCTGAAAAAAGTAACTTTTCCACTGTCCTCAGTAACTTTCAACGCTTCTTGATTCATATATCCCAACATTAAAACCTTTAATGTTTCGTTATCTTGTATGATAGCCGGCACTAAACCACCGGATTTTTCAAAATCTATATTCATTTACGTAATAAATTTCTTCGTTAATAATGTGAGTGCGAAAGTACAAAAAAATGAGCAGATATTCAACCAAATTATAGTAAGAATATCAATTCATACAAGTTTATAACATTTAAGAATCAATTCATTATAAATTTAAGTTTCTATGACTTCCGTTCAATTTCCCTCAAATTTTCTAAATTCTTTATTTTCAAGAAACTATAAATATCCTCTTCAAATTCTTTAACTCGTTGATTACCAAATTCAAAAACCTTGGTAGTCAAGTCGTTCAGAAAATCGCGATCATGACTTACTACGATTAGCGTTCCATCAAAATCCTTTAATGCTTTTTTCAAAACATCTTTTGTTCTCATATCCAAATGATTGGTAGGCTCATCGAGAATCAACAAATTCACTGGTTCCAATAATAATTTTATCATGGCCAACCTTTGTCGTTCACCTCCCGAAAGCACTTTTACTTTCTTTTCAGAATCATCCCGATTGAACATAAATGCACCTAAAATATCCCGAATTTTAGTACGAATATCTCCCACAGCAATATCATCGATGGTTTGAAAAACTGTCAAACTTTCATCTAATGAAGCAGCCTGATCCTGAGCGAAATAGCCAACTTTCACATTATGACCTAATTGCAAAGCACCTCCATGCTCTATTTCTTTCATTATACACTTTACGAGTGTAGATTTTCCTTCGCCATTTTTACCCACAAATGCCACCTTATCGCCACGTTCAATCATAAAATTGACTTGCTCGAACACTGTATGCTCACCATACTGTTTACTTAGCATTTCGGTAGTAACTGGATAATTACCCGAACGAGGCGAAGGTGGAAATTTCAATCGCAACGAACTTGAATCTTCTTCATCTACTTCAATTATATCAATTTTTTCAAGCATCTTCACCCTACTTTGAACTTGCAGCGTTTTAGAATATGTTCCTTTGAATCTTTCGATAAACTCCATATTGTCAGCTATCATCTTCTGCTGGTCGTCAAATTGACGTTGCTGTTGCTCCCGTCTCTCCCTTCTGAGTTCTAAATAATGACTGTATTTCGCTTTGTAATCGTAAATTCGACCCATCGTTACTTCAATGGTTCTGTTGGTAATATTATCCACAAATGCACGGTCGTGACTAATAACTACCACCGCTTTGGCAGAATTTATCAGGAAATTCTCTAACCACTGAATAGATTCAATATCCAAATGATTGGTCGGCTCATCCAATAAAATCAAATCAGGATTTCGAAGCAACATTTTTGCCAATTCAATTCGCATTCGCCATCCACCACTGAATTCTGACGTTTTACGGGCAAAATCGGTACGTTGAAATCCTAAACCAAGCAAAGTTTTTTCAATATCAGCATCATAATTTTTTTCTTCGATACTATAAAAACGTTCGCTAAGACTTGAAACTTCTTCGATAAGCTGCATATACTCATCACTTTCGTAATCGGTGCGTATTGTCAGCTCTTCGTTTATTTCGTTGATGCGCATCTCCATTTGATTAATTTCGGAAAATGCCTTGGCAGTTTCTTCAAAAACGGTTTTATCATCTTTTATCATCAAATGCTGTGGTAAATAGGCAATAATTGTACCTTCTGGAAATGAAACAATTCCTTTCGAAGGCTGTCTTTCACCCGCAAGGACTTTGAGTAGAGTTGATTTTCCCGCACCATTTTTCCCCATCAGGGCTATTCGGTCAGTATCGTTTATCACAAACGAAATATCTTTAAAAAGTGTTGAGCCACCGAATTCTACGGCAAGTGCGTCAGCTGAAATCATATTGAATGTAAAATTTTGAATGTAACATAAAAAAATCCGCCTTTGGAAGGTGGATTTTTTTATAATTTTACTGCAAAGCAAAGTAGATAAATACTTTCTTTTGCAGCTTTGTAATGTATAAATAAAGGTTCATAAAATATAATTGAAAAAGTTATTTGAGTACAGATTAAGATTAAATTAAATTTTCACATTAACTGTATAAACAACTTACAATAAACATTTTACTTGGCATAACTCACCGCCCTTGTTTCACGAATAACCGTAATTTTCACTTGACCTGGATAAGTCATTTCATCCTGAATTTTTTTAGCAATATCGAATGAAAGTAATTCAGTTTCTTTATCGTCAATCTTATCGGCTCCTACAATTACTCTTAACTCTCTACCAGCTTGGATAGCATAAGTTTTAAGAACGCCAGGATACGAAAGTGCAAGACTTTCCAAATCGTTAAGACGTTTAATATATGCTTCAACTATTTCGCGACGAGCACCAGGACGAGCTCCTGAAATAGCATCACACACTTGAACGATAGGCGCAATAAGAGTTTCCATTTCCACTTCATCGTGGTGAGCACCTACGGCATTACAAATATCTGGTTTTTCTTTGTATTTTTCGCAAAGACGCATCCCTAAAATTGCATGCGGCAATTCTGGTTCATCGTCAGGCACTTTACCAATATCATGTAAAAGTCCAGCACGTTTAGCTTTTTTAGGATTCAATCCTAATTCCGAAGCCATAGTAGCACATAAATTAGCCACTTCGCGTGAGTGTTGTAGCAAATTTTGACCGTATGACGAACGATATTTCATCTTACCCACCATGCGAATTAGTTCAGGATGTAATCCATGAATTCCAAGGTCTATGGTAGTTCGTTTTCCTATTTCAATTATTTCTTCTTCAACTTGTTTACGAACTTTATTCACAACTTCCTCAATACGAGCAGGATGTATACGACCGTCAGTTACAAGTTGATGGAGAGACAGGCGGGCGATTTCCCTACGAACAGGATCGAAAGCTGAAAGTACAATCGCTTCGGGTGTGTCGTCAACAATGATTTCAACTCCGGTAGCTGCTTCCAATGCACGGATATTACGTCCTTCACGACCAATAATCCTACCTTTTATTTCGTCAGATTCAATATGGAAAACCGTTACAGAATTTTCGATGGCCGTTTCAGTAGCAACACGTTGAATACTTTGAACAACTATCTTTTTAGCCTCTTTATTAGCAGTCATTTTAGCCTCTTCCATAATGTCGTTCACGTATGACATAGCAGCAGTTTTAGCTTCTTCTTTCAAGGCTTCTACCAAACGCTCTTTGGCTTGTTCGGCCGATAATCCTGAGATTGTTTCAAGTTGTTCGTTAGCTTGACGGCTCAAATGATCGAGTTCCTTCTTCTTAGTTTCACAAATTGTCAATTGTTGCTCATGTGTTTCTTTCAACACATCTAATTCATTGTTTTTACGTTGCAAATCACCTTGTTTTTGATTGAGTTGCATCTCGCGTTGTTGCAATTTTACTTCGCGATCTTGTATTTTCGCATTACGTGCTTGAACTTGTTGTTCATGTTCTGACTTGAGGGCAATAAACTTTTCTTTTGCTTCAATAAGTTTATTCTTTTTAAGCAGTTCGGCTTCTACTTCTGCTTCTTGTCGAGCTTTTTTGCTGAAAAGTCCGTACAGCAGCCATGTGCCTCCGACTCCAATCAAAAAAGCTACAAATCCGATTATAATATTATATACCATAAATGTGATTGTATTGAGTTAATTATAGAGAATTGATTATTATTTTAAAATTATAAAAAAAAACGCATTGCATTGAAAAATACAGTTTATAATCATAGGATTAAAAAACTGGAAATCAATGTAATGCGGGAAACTAAATAAGATAAAACCTAAGTTTATTTTTGAGTGAGAAGCAGACTTAATTCATCATCAAGATTCTTAATTCTATCAGCTAATGGGACTAAATCCTGATTGATGTTTTGCTTTGACATAGTTACAGCCAATCTGTAAGCAACCAATACTAAAATTTCTTCCGAAGGCCTTTGACTGTATAGTTTTTGGTACTCGTCTAAAATTTTTACAACTAATTTTTCTGCTTTTCGATATATTTCCTCATCCTCACGTCTAACGTCTAGCGGCAATCTAAAACCGCCTATCTGGATATGGATTCTTAATAATTCTTCGTTTTTATTCATACGCTTTAATCATTCAAAAGCGTCAAACACTTATCAATTTCCCCTACCATCTTATTTATCCGTTGTTTCGATTCAACGCGTTCTTGCTCTGAGCCGTTCATACTGAGTGCTATTTTCAGATGGTTGGAACTTTTCCGAAGTTCAAGTACCTCTTGATGTGCATGCATTAAATCGTCTTGTTTACGCTCTAATTCAGCTTTTAAGGTTGCATTTTGAAACTCTGACTCCTTATACTTTTCAATAAGTTTTCGCAGTTTAATTTCAAACGCATCTATTAGTTCATCGTACTTGTTGGTCATTTTTTCGGTAAATTCAACACAAAAATAGTCTTTTGCTTTGAATTAGTAAAATATATTGTCCTAAATTTAATAAAATAATAGATTTGATTGGAAATAAGAAGGCGAAGGCGGAGAAAATAAGAAGGAACAGGCGAAGGCTCAGGCAAAGGAGAAGAAAATAAGAAGGCATAGGCAAAGGAGAAGAAAAAGAAGAACTTAATATGAGTAAACACAATCGTTACAATTTCACTATTCCTTCCATAACTTCGTACACTATGGGGCATGTTGAGGCGTTTTTTACGGAAAGATGGTAAATTTGATGAAATTTTTTACGATCGGTATGTGGATATTCTCTACATGCTTTAGGACGAGCTTCATAAATAGAACAATAATTATCAGCTCCTAGAAACGGACAAGGCATCGATTTAAAAACCAAATCGCCATCTTCGTCAGTATATAAGTATTTATCAATTAAATCATTGGGTTTAATACGCAATGATTTAGCCATTTTTTCTACATCTTTCAATGTAATACGTGGTCCAAGAGTTCTACAACAATTTCCACATTGTAAGCAATCTATTCTAGACGAATAGTGATCGTGCAATTCATGGATTTTAACATCCAAGCCAACAATCTTTTTTTTATTCTTATTAAAATATTTTATCCAACCATTTTTTTTCAAAGCTGCAAGCTTTGGAAGCTCAGAAATCTGTTGTTGTATCATCTTCATTATTTGAAGTTTGTATAAAAAAAACGTTACAAAGTTAGCAAAAAATGGCTTTCCTTTAAAATTAATACTTTGTTTCAACAAAAAGCAGTATATTTGCACCCGCTTAATTTTTCAACTAATACAAATTATAAATGAGTTTATTAAGTAATGTATTGGGCAAATATGATGCCCCACAAAAAGCTAAGGATGAGGGTGTTTATCCTTATTTTCGACCTATAGAATCAGATCAAGATACCGTTGTTACTATCGACGGGAAAAGGGTTTTGATGTTTGGATCGAACAGTTATTTGGGACTTACAAATCATCCCGTTTTAAAAGAAGGTGCAATAAAAGCCATTGAAAAGTATGGAACTGGCTGTGCAGGCTCTCGTTTTTTGAATGGAACTTTGGATATTCATTTAGAACTCGAAGATCGTTTAGCCAAATTGGTTCACAAAGAAGCTGCTTTGGTTTATGCCACTGGTTTTTCTGTAAATTCAGGAGTTGTTCCTTGTCTTACAGGTCGAGAGGATTATCTTATTTTTGATGAGTTCGATCATGCTTCTATTATCGAAGGAAAAAGATTATCATTTTCAAAAACGCTGAAATATCGACACAATGATATGGATGCTTTGGAGAAATTATTAAAAAAATGCGAACCTGATCGTTTAAAAGTTATTGTAATCGATGGAGTTTTCAGCATGGAGGGTGATGTAGCTAAACTACCTGAAATAGTGGAACTTTCAAAGAAATATAATGCTTCAATCATGGTTGATGAAGCTCATTCGCTAGGTGTCTTTGGTAAAACTGGAGCTGGTGTTTGCGAACATTTCGGAGTGTCGGACGATGTAGATCTAATTATGGGTACTTTTAGCAAATCATTAGGTACTATTGGTGGATTTATTGCATCGGACAATAATATTATTAATTATTTGAAACATAATTCGCGAACATTAATATTTAGTGCATCTATTACACCAGCATCAACTGGATGTGTACTTTCAGCATTGGATATAATGGAAAGTGAAGTATGGCGAAAAGATGCACTTTGGGCCAATACAGCTCGTGCAAAAGCTGGCTTTTTAGCCAATGGATTTGAAATAGGACCTACCGAAACTCCTATTATTCCTTTATATGTAAGGGACAATACGAAGACATTTATGCTTACTCGTATGCTTATGGACGATGGCGTTTTTGTAAATCCAGTAGTGTCGCCCGCTGTTCCTTCTGAGGATTCTCTGATACGCTATTCCCTTATGGCTACACATACTTTTGATCAAGTTGACGAATCTATTCATAAAATATCCAAGGCTGCTAGGCTTTTAGGTATAATTGAATAAAAGTTATTTGTTGTTTCGTAACCGAAATTTGACACATACATAAGTTAGAAATAGAACGAATCTGCAAAATTCAGATTTGTTCTATTCTTTGTTTTACTATCTTTGTAGTATAACTCATTAATAAAGTTCTATATATATATTTATTTCATTGAAAATTTCGAGAATAGAAAGGATTTTATGATTATTTTCTACCATTCTCACTCTTAATTATGATTACAGTTTCTAATTTAGCCATTCAATTTGGCAAACGTGTTTTATTTTCAGATGTCAATTTAAAATTTACTGCTGGCAATTGTTACGGTATTATCGGTGCCAATGGAGCAGGTAAATCTACGCTGATCCGTATGTTAAGTGGTGATTTGGATCCTACGAGAGGTAGTTTCCACTTTGGTCCTGGCGAGCGACTCTCGGTTCTAAAACAAGATCACTTTGAGTTCGATGAATATACAGTAATTGATACTGTGATGATGGGACACGACATTTTGTGGAAAATTAAGGACGAAAAAGATGCTATTTATTTAAAAGAAGATTTTTCGGATGCTGATGGTATTCGGGCATCGGAATTAGAAGATAGGTTTGCAACTATGAATGGTTGGAATGCTGAAAGTGATGCAGCCTCTTTGTTAAGTGGACTCGGAATTAAAGAAGAACTACATTACCAATTCATGAAAGATTTGTCTGGAATGGAAAAAGTAAGGGTTTTATTGGCAAGAGCATTATTCGGAAAACCCGATAACTTGCTACTCGATGAGCCTACTAATGACTTGGACGTGGACACTGTGATGTGGCTCGAAAACTATCTAGCAAATTATGAAAATACTGTTTTGGTAGTTTCGCACGACCGCCATTTTTTAGATGCTGTAAGTACACACACCGTAGATATTGATTTTGGTAAAGTGCAATTATTTTCTGGAAACTATTCATTTTGGTACGAATCAAGTCAGCTAGCACTTCGTCAGCAACAAAATCAGAATAAAAAAGCTGATGAGAAAAGAAAAGAATTGGAAGAGTTTATTCGTCGATTCAGTGCCAATGTTGCCAAATCGAAACAAGCTACAAGCCGTAAAAAGATGCTCGAAAAATTGAATGTTGATGAAATTCAACCTTCAACCCGTAAATATCCAGGAATTATTTTCACTCCAGATCGTGAACCAGGAAATATGGTACTCGAAATAGGTGGATTGGGAAAAACACTCGATGATGGAACTGTACTTTTCAACGATGTAAATTTCAATGTTGAGAAAAACGATAAGATTATATTTTTGTCTCGCGACCCACGTGCTACCACTGCGTTTTTTGAAATTATTAATGGACTCGATGATAATCATGTAGGAACCTATAACTGGGGCGTAACTATTACGCATGCCTACCTCCCACTCGACAATTCAGAGTTTTTTAATACCGATTTGAATTTGGTAGATTGGTTAGGACAATACTCCGATGATACCTTGGAATCCTTTATTCGTGGTTATTTAGGTAAAATGTTATTTGCTGGCGAGGAGATTTTCAAAAAAGCCAGCGTTCTCTCAGGAGGTGAAAAAATGCGTTGTATGATTTCTCGAATGATGCTGCGCAATGCCAATGTCATGGTTTTAGATTCACCCGCCAATCACTTGGATCTTGAATCTATTCAAGCTTTTAACAATACTTTGGTTAATTTCAAAGGCAATGTTTTAATGGCTTCGCACGACCGTGAATTTATTCAAACAGTTTGTAATCGTATTATCGAACTTACTCCCAGAGGAATTATCGATAAACAAATGGATTACGACGACTACGTAACTTCAGATGAAGTGAAAGAAGTTCGTGCCAGAATGTATAAATAATTTTCACTAATATATCTTTTAAAAAAAATCGGGCCAATAGAGTTTTAAATCTCTTTCTGCCCGATTTTTATATATGTAAATATTATTTATCAATTTTAATATCCCTGATCATCAGCTGAATAGAAGTATTGCCGTTGAAAGTATTTTCTTCTATGGTGTAACAAATATCCAAGGGGTTCAGGGCTTTTAAATGATCGTTGTATTCGTGCATTCTGAAAGCAAT
Source organism: Bacteroidales bacterium (assembly GCA_038222885.1). Classification (GTDB taxonomy): domain Bacteria; phylum Bacteroidota; class Bacteroidia; order Bacteroidales; family Paludibacteraceae; genus Paludibacter. The sequence goes on from JBBRHJ010000044.1 coordinate 11,458, forward strand.
TCCATTCATCACATTTTCGGAGCTTGAGTCTATTAATTCTAACTTCAAATGCTCCTGCTCCTTGCCTACCAATCGACTTGTACCATAATCAAATACTTTTTTTGAGGCAAAGATAGGTTTCATATTCCCAGGACCAAAAGGACCAAACTGTTTCAGAACCCTGAAAAATTTCGGAGTAATATCCTTAAATTCAAGAACCGAATCAATATCAATTTGAGGATAAGTCTGTTCTTCCAAAATATTCTCAGAAACATATTTCTCTAATCTTTCTGTAAAAGCTATAATATTTTCCTCTTTCATCGACAAACCAGCGGCATACATGTGCCCACCAAAATTCTCCAACAAATCGCGGCAAGAATCTATGGCTTTATAAATATCGAAACCTGATACCGAACGAGCTGAACCAGACGCCAGGCCATTAGAATTGGTTAAGACTATCGAAGGTTTGTAGTATTCTTCGGACAATCTCGAAGCCACAATACCAATGACTCCTTTGTGCCAGTCGGGTTTATGAACCACGATAGATCTACGGGTGGCATATCTCACATCAGCGGCAATTAAAGCAATGGCTTCATCCGTAATGTTCTTATCTAAATCTTTTCTGTCGTTATTATATTCATTAATCGTATCGCTTTTTTCTTTTACGAAAACCGCATTACTCGACACTAAAAGCTCAACAACCTCCGTGGCCAACTTCATTCGACCAGAGGCATTGATACGAGGTCCGATTTTGAATACTATATCGCTGATTGTTATTTCTTTATCCAACAGTCCGCAAACCTCCAAAATACCTTTTAAACCCGGACTTGGATTCGAATTAATTTGTTTCAGTCCATAGAAAGCTAAAATACGATTTTCACCCGTAATAGGAACAATATCCGAAGCAATACTCAAAGCCAATAAATCCAAGAGTGGTGTTAGTTCGGTAAAATCTATTTTATTGATGATCGTAAAAGCTTGCATCAATTTGAAACCTACTCCACAGCCAGACAAATGTTTATAAGGATAATTACAATCGCTACGTTTTGGGTCTAAAACAGCTTCGGCTGGCGGAAGTTCTACATCGGGCGTATGGTGATCGCAAATTATAAAATCAATTCCTAGTGAACTTGCATATTTCACCTTTTCAACTGCTTTTATACCACAGTCGAGGGCAATTATGAGTGTAAAACCATTGTTGGCTGCAAAATCAATTCCTAGTACTGATATTCCATACCCTTCGTTGTATCGGTCGGGAATGTAAAAATCAATATTGTTATGAAACTTTTGCAAAAACTTGTAAACTAGCGAAACCGAAGTAGTCCCATCGACATCATAATCGCCGTAAATCAGAATTTTCTCGTTGAGATGCATTGCCTTGGTAAGCCTTTCCACTGCCCTATCCATGTCGGCCATCAAAAAAGGATCGTGTAAATTGGCCAAATCGGGACGAAAAAAGTCCCTTGCATCATCGAAACTGTAAATATCTCGCTGCACTAATAATTGAGCAAGAACCGGACTAATACTTAGTTCATCTGCCAGTTTACTCTGAATTTCGGATTCTTGTTCCGAAAAATTTGAGTAATTCCATCTATTTATCATTGTTGTATATTTTTTTACTCTAAAATGGAGTTAAAATTACACTCCTCCCGAAATACTACAAACCCTCTCATTCAGGCTATAAGTGCCTATTTTCAACTCAGTTTTCTGTTTGTTTATGTATGCTGTAAAGGTATAGAAAAGTTTTTATTCGTACAATAAAGGCATTCTTATTGTTTTTTGTAACTTTGTATTGCAATTTAAAAATATCTTCGTGTAAAAAATGTAGATATTTAATAATAAAATGACATTTTATTAGTTAGATATATTTTATGTTGTATTTTTTAATATTTCAAATATATATCAATAAAAATTCAATCAATGAATATATATTCTTTACAAAAAATAAATCAAATAGTTAAGCTCAATTTTGTTAAAAACACAGGATTTTGGTTGTTTCATGTACTCAACAAAAAGTATTTAGCTATCTATCTCGATCCAGTTCTGTCCTGCAATTTAAGATGTTTGTCGTGCTATTTTAGTAACGACGAAATAAGAAAAACCTTAAATGGTGTTTTTAATGAAGAAGATTTACCTCGTATAGCCCAAGCTGTATTTGGACGAGCTCTCCGACTTCAAATTGGCTGTGGGGCTGAGCCTACCTTGTACAAACACAATGCAAAGATTATCCAACTGGGTAAAGAATATGGCATTCAGCACGTTTCGCTTACTACCAACGCCAACCTGCTCACTGAGGAAATGATTAAAAGTTATTTGGCAGCTGGCCTCGATGAGATGACTATTTCAATTCATGGCGTGAAGAAAGAAACTTACGAATATCTTATGAATAAGGCTTCGTTTCCAAAACTATTGGAGGTATTGGAAATTATAGCTCGTGAGAAACAAAAATATCCCAAATTTATTTTACGATTAAACTATACAATCAATAATTTGAATGTAAATGAATTGAAAGATTTATTTGATGTGTATGGTAAGTTTGGTATGAACATTCTACAATTGAGAGCCTTACGCAATATCGGAGGTGAGATTCGTTCTGTTGATACTGATAGTGATTTTCAAAACTCGATGAATGAAGCTGTTAAATTGCTAAAAACTCAGTGCAAAGCAAACGGGGTAAGTTTTATAAATCATAAAGAGTTTATGGCCAACGAAGATGAAGTGGAAGAAAAATATATGGAAAGTGCTTCCTATTGCTATATTTCGCCTAAGTCTTTTTGGGAAGACGATTTCAAATGGAGAGAAGAAACTTTCAATGAGTACTCAAAACGTACAAATTATTCGGCTAAGTTATTTAAAAGAATTTTCAAAAATTAAAGTGACTAATTTCTGATATTTGAATAATGAATAAAAATATTGCTCTTCTTAAATACATTGCATTTGATATGATAGCCGCATTAATTGTGTGGTTTGCCTTTGTAGTGTTTAGGAAAGCTATCAACAATATAGAAGTTTTTGATACAATTCGTATTTTATTACCAAGATTCGATTATTTAAGTAGCTTAATTCTATTTCCGTTTTGCTGTATTTTTGTTTATTACCTCACTGGATTCTATCTGAACCCGACAAAAAAGACTAACCTAAACCTTATATTCAACACTTTAACAAGTTCGCTTATCATGGCTATGGCCGTATTTTTTGTATTGAAACTTGGAGATGTATTTATATCCTTTAAGTACTTTTACTTTTCAATGTTCGTTTTGTTCTGCTTATTATTTTTCATCACTTTATTTTTCAGATCTATCATTTTCAAGCAAATAGAAGACAATTACAAAACTAAGAAGTGGACTATCAATACCTTAATTATAGGAACAGGTGAAAATGCAAAAAAAATTGCTTCGGATATTGATAAATACTCACCCAGAAATACTTTGGTAGGTTTTGTTTCTGCCAATCAACAACTGGCAGTACCCAAAGAAATGATTTTGGGTAATATGTTACAAATTGGATCAATTATTGAAAAATATAACGTACAAGAGTGCAATGTAATACTCGACAAATCAGATGATTATCAGGTATTCACAATTATAAATTCTCTTTTCAAATTCGATATCGACATTCAATTTACGCCCCGCCTGTACGAAATTCTTACGGGTAGTGCTAAAATCCGCAGACTTGAAATGAGTCCCTTGGTCAGTATTACCGACTCATCAATGTCCGATTGGGAGGCCAGTATGAAGAGATTTTTGGATATAGTAGTTTCTTCCCTTGCATTAATTTTACTTTCACCCCTATTACTTTATATTGGTATTAGAATAAAAAATGACTCAAAAGGTCCAATTTTTTACAAACAAGAAAGAATCGGTCGATTTGGATTACCTTTTAAAATTGTGAAATTCCGAACCATGTTTCCCAATTCAGAAAATGGAGTTCCCAAGCTTAGTAGCCCTGATGATGAACGTATTACGACTTTTGGAAGAATACTTCGTAAATATCGATTAGACGAGATTCCACAGTTTTGGAATATTCTGAAAGGAGATATGAGTATTGTTGGACCTCGTCCTGAAAGGCGATATTATATCAATCAAATTATTGAAGAGGCTCCTTATTATTGTTTACTTTATAAAATTCGACCAGGCTTAACGTCCTGGGGACCGATAAAAATAGGTTATTCTGATACAGTAGAAAAAATGATAGAACGACTTAATTTCGACATTATTTATATTGAAAACATGTCGCTGTTTACCGACTTGAAAATATTAATTTATACGATTGAGATAATATTTAAGGGAAAAGGTGTTTGAAACAAGGTAATTTGGTTACCTTTGCTGTAAGTTTTTTAAGCATGATAGATAAGAAAAGTTTGTATTTAAAGATTCTAGCTTGGCGTGAGGCACATATCAAACCACGCAATTTCATTCTAATTTTAAGCATATTAGTTGGCATTTTTTCGGCCATTGCTGCTTATATACTCAAATCCTCCATACATCTTATCCAATACTTACTCACCGAAAGTTTTAGTAGAAATGATGTAAATTATTGGTATTTAGTTTTTCCGGCCATTGGCATTCTTCTTGCTTCTCTTTTTGTGCGTTATATTATCAAAGATGACATCAGTCATGGTGTTACACGTATTTTATATGCCATTTCGCAACGAAAAAGCATACTCAAATTACATAATGTATGGTCGTCGCTAGTTGGGAGTTCTATTACTATCGGATTTGGTGGTTCGGTTGGGGCTGAAGCACCGATCGTTCTTACCGGTGCAGCCATAGGATCAAATCTGGGTAATTTTTTCAAGCAAGATCAAAAAACACTGATGCTGTTGATAGGATGTGGAGCTGCCGGCGCTATCGGTGGAATTTTCAAGGCTCCAATTGCGGGTCTTGTTTTCACCTTGGAAGTATTAATGCTCGACATGACAGTTACAGCCATCATGCCCATCCTAATTTCTTCTGTTACAGCTACTGCTATATCCTATATGTTTTCTGGTAGTTCTTTCATTTTAAAATTTAGCAATTACGAGAGCTTTTCGATAGATAGAATACCATATTTAATAGTTCTTGGAATAATATGTGGCTTGGTATCGTTGTATTTTACTCGAGGAATGAACAAGATTGAACAATTCTTCCGAAAGTATAAAAACCCATATTCAAAATTGGCAATTGGTGGTATCATGCTCAGCATTCTTATATTCTTATTTCCACCACTTTATGGTGAGGGATACGATACCATTGTTAATCTATTAAATGGTAATTCAGCATCGGTCCTTGATCGAAGTTATTTCTTAAATTTCGGAAATGCACCTTGGGTTTTGATTGTTTACTTAACTCTGATTGTTGTTTTTAAAATTTTCGCTTCGGCTGCCACAAACGGTGCTGGTGGTGTGGGTGGGATTTTTGCTCCGACTTTATTCGTTGGTAGCTTAACAGGTTTTGTGGTTGCTCAGGTAATGAATCTTTTTGGTCTTAATATGCCTGAATCAAATTTTGCATTAGCAGGCATGTCAGG
>JBBRHJ010000045.1:0-16769 GCA_038222885.1 Bacteroidales bacterium
ATGTCTTTCCAAACACGATTACCGTGGTCGTCGAAAAGCACTACCCTCGGAGGCATGGTGTTAGCATAGTACGATTCGCGGCAAGTGAAAATACTCCAGCGGTTTGTCGATTTATTGAGAACCGGCTGAATGATATCTGAATGTCCATCCCAAACACCCGAATCTGCTAAAAAAACGACTTTACCCGTTTGCATACTGATGCAACGCTCACCCCACATAAATTCGTCGGATTGATCACCATCAATATCTACAACGGAGCTCATATGGGAACCCAACGCTGTATTCTTTTTTGGAAGAAATAAATTCCATCGACTTTTCATTCCAGTATTCCAGGCCTGGATATACATCGGTCCATAAGTTCCTTGAGCAGTAATGAGTACAGGTTCACCGTGAACGTATCCTCCAAATATAAAATTTCTAAAAAAATGACTGTTTGATTGATTGTTGTCGGGATAATGCCAAGGCCATTGACCTTCTGATTTGCCTGTAAGTGCATTCAATTTTTCAAGAACATATCCCGTCATTCCAAGGGGATGTTCTGAATCATTGGTGTTATTGAGCCAGATTTCATCCACCCCATCTTTGTTTAAATCAAATGGAAATACGGGACAAAACCAAATTCCCGGAACCATTCCCTTATTCAGTTCTTTTTTCCAAATTTGTTTGCCTTTGGAATTGTACATAGCCAATACAAGCGGGTGCTTTGGATAAAAAAACATTTCATAATATGGATCAATTTCCTTATCTTGCGAATAAACGAGTAATAATCCCCTACCTTGATCCTTTCCAAGCTCAACAGGCACTGCCCTTAATTTACCGATTGTCTTGTCAACTTTAAATTCCTTAATAACTTGAATATTATAATCAGAATTAGATTGAGCATCTAAACTCCTTGTTCCTATAAATAGAATTACAAGGATGAAAATTATCTTAATTATTGTTCGTTGTGTATTTGTCATTTTTTTAATTTATATTTATTAAAACTAGAAATTTGGAATTAGGATTCAACAGACATCAAATAAAGCATTAAAAGCAAAGAAGATACCGTATCGAATAATTAACACTACATCTTTCAAACTCGATTTAATTATTCTTTATTTATTCTACAACCAATAATTTAAAGCGCTGATTGTGATTGCTTGACATAACTTCAACAACAAAAATTCCTTTTTTTGAATTCAGATTGATTTGACAATCTTTGGACACTTTTTGATTAAAAATCAATTCTCCTGTAATGTTGTAAATACTGACATTCGTTGATTCTGAAATACCACTCAAAGAGAAAATCCCAGTTGTAGGGTTTGGATAAATTGAAAATTTGTTTGCAACAAAATATTCTGAAGTTCCAGTAGAAATTATCCTGATTTCTTTTACTGATTGTAAACTGGACCCGTTGGTATTTACACCTTGTACAGTAATTTGACCACCAACAAATCCCTGTATGAAATTAACTATAATTGTATTTGTTCCTTGCCCGCTCACAATTGTTGCATTTGCTGGTACAGTCCATTGATAAGAAGTTGCATTTGATATACTCAATACACTATATGTGGCATTATTTTCAAGTGCAAGAAAACTACTCTGTCCAGAGATATTACCAGGCACATTGGGCAACATTGAATTAACAACAACAGGTAATTCAATCATATCAGAACTTTTATAGGTAGTATTTCCCAAATGTGCAGCCCGAAGTACAATATCGGTCGTTCCTGTTTTAGAAACAAATGGTAAAACAACAATTTTATTCCCTGCAATCATTTTTCCAGGTCCACTGAGTAAATAAACCGTTGGAGTCAAACCACTTGTTAACGTAGCGTTATACGTGATAGTATCACCGGGAGCACAAGCAGGTATTGAGGCAATAGATACTGTTTGAGTTGTACCGGAAGTTTTTTTAATAACTGTGAGAGCTATTTGTCTATCACGAATCTGATAGGTTGCGTCACCATCCTGGCGCATAAGAAGCCTGGCTCTGGTTCCGAAATCAAAAACACAAGGATTAATCTTAACAATTCCTTCCGAGGTTACAGAGGCCAAACAATCAGTTCCCATTAATTGCACAGGCAAACCTGATGTAGAAGTAAATCCGGAAAACGAATAATCTTTCGACATATCAAAATTTGAAGCCGAAAAATTCATACCGCAATCATTTGAAGTGCTAGTGCCATAGTTGAAAGTCAAAGTAGGTGAGACTTTTGGTGGATTGCTACGTACATTTAAGTCCTGAGTCTGCTTTGTAACGTCATTTTGATAATTATACCACATAGTTGCCATTTCTTTGTCTAAATGCCAATAACAACTTGTTGGGTCGCTGAAATTTGGAAAACTATCAATCTTGAGATGAGCATAATCATGTATGGTAGTTTCGGACAACCATCCTGTGTTTTCGGCTATAGGATTTAACTGTATTAATCCATTGGAAGCATAAACTCCTTTAGGCAATCTTTTTTCAATTGATTTCTCAATAAACATAGTGATTAGTGGAATTTCAAGTTTTGTATTAATTCCCATATGACCTTCACCTGGTCGCATGGTGACTGAAGCCAGGAAAGGGCTGATGAACTTTTTCCTGGCACTTATAACCGTATCCCTTACCCAATTATATTCATATTCGGTTCCACATTGTGAGGGAATATTGGTTCCTACCGACCATTCTTCAAATTGTCCTTTAATCGCCATAAATGGTACATTAGGAAGTTCTTTTGGAGTCCATTTTGGAATCAGCAAATTTCCACTATGAGTAATAATGGCAATAGTTCTACTTGGTTTCCAAAAACCTAATCCAGTAGCAGTTAAAGTACCAGCTGAATGTCCCCACGTTACCCAAGGCACATATTTTAACTCCGTAAAACCACTCAATTGAGCAAATTCATTTAAAAGATTTAATATTTTAATTGTATCAGCTGGTGCATTAGAACAATTAATATCTTGTCGGGTATAAAGTATGGCCATTTGTTCTTTTTCAGCCGTAACTCTGAACAAAGAGTCTGTTACTAACAATTCTTCAATTGAAGTATGAGAAGCAATAAATAATGCCCTTATTCCACTCGAACAAGAATTAGGTATCCATAGAAAAGCTTTTTTACTTGATGCATCTGTATTCATAAACGACCATTGATGATTGGCTGTAGTCTGTGCACGTACATTTAGAAAACCAAATACGATTATAGCAAGTAGAAAAATGGATTTTAAAGTATTTTTCGTGTTCATTTTGATATAAATTTAAGATTAAAGTAATATCATTATAAGTTGCAAGTTCAGATAAATAAATGTGTGTACTTGCTGTTTTTCTATATTTAGTTACAACGATTATCCGACTTGTAGTTACATTGACCAATTTATTTATTTTTTTTTGACTTTTTCATCTTATTCTCAACCTTCATTCCATCAAGGACAGGTGAATTATATATAGCTAAATTTTTCACCGATTGAAAGATACCTGCTTTAGTACCTACGGCCACTCTTGCCTTAAAATTGTCGATTTCGAGGCCATCAACATCAACACATGCAATAGCTGGTCGTTTGTCTTCTATATTATAATCAACCCGCACATCACTGATATCAAGATTCTTCACATGACGAGCATACAATCCATACGATGGCGTAGCCGACTTTAACCTTTTCACTTCTGGGTATCCTTTACCAAGTTCCGGAAGATCTATGTCTCCAAGTTCTTTCGCACCCCTACCATTATTGATAAATAAAACATTACTAATGCGAATATTTTCGAGATAATACTTCGGGGTACCGGTGATATGAATTCCACTCAATGAATCAATCATAGTTGCAACAATATTAGAAATAATAATATTTTTTCCAACAGGAACAGCTGTTGTATCCGGGTCGCGATTGCGTTCACCAAGGGTAATATATATAGGATATCCGTTAATATCCGACATAGTGAGATTGGTTATTGTAATGTTTTCCATTATACCGCCATCAACCTCTTCCAAAGCCAGCCCTCTGCAAAATTTAAATGTGCAGTTTGAAACGGTACAATTTCGAAAACCACCGTTCGATTCGGTACCGAACTTTATTCGTCCATTTCTGCCACCCATACCTTCTGGTTTAAATTCTATTAAAGTCCCATCAATTAGAGTCCCTTCTTTATATGCTGAAACCTGACAATTAGTAATGGTTAGATTTTCGGTGATCACTTTTTTACCTAAGGCAAACGAACTTTTCGGACAAATTGCATCGTCGCCAGGTGAATTTACTAAACAATTTGAAACCATTGTATTGGTACAACAATCAATGTCGATACCATCGCGATTGGTGTCAATAATCAAATTATCAAGGAGAACCATATTACAACCGGTAACAAGAATGGCAAAATGCCCCCCATGGAAAATGGTAATATCTCTGATGACTACATTATTGCATAACTTCAGAGCAATGGCTTTTGTTGCTTTCCCAACAGGACCTTCATTCGATTCCTTTGATGAACGTACTAGACCACCACCATTAATCATACCGTGACCGGTAATAGAAACATTCTTAAGATTTTCGCCCCAGATAAGGCTATTGTGAAAATAGGTATGGCCACCATCTTGATACTGTGTTCCGACAACCTCTTCTTCCGGGTCATAAGCACCTATATCCTGTGGAGCACCAAGAATCACACAACCTGCATCAAGAAAAAGGTTGATATTACTTTTCATGTGGATACTACCACTCAGGTACGTTCCGGCCGGAAGATAAACTGTTCCACCGCCGCTCTTTACAGCTGCGTCTATTGCATTGTTAATCCCGGGACTATCGAGATTTTGACCATTCCCAATGGCACCAAAGTCTTTAACATTATAGAAGTCTTTGGTGCTTGCTCTTAATGATCCTACAGAAAAAATAAGCATTGCTATAATACAAAAGAAAAATCTTAATTCATTCTTAATCATTGATATTTATTTATTAAGTTATACATCCTTTTATTAATACTATTATTGTCTAAATTTATAAAATACTACAAACGTTATTTTTGCAAATCTCAATGGTACTTACAAGAATTTAAAAAAAAATAGTGCGAATTAAACCACGAAAACCCCCAATTATTTATCCAGCTTATTTGAATATTTTGTAATGGACTTGTCATTTTTTCAACCTTAGTTACAATTTCAAAAGCATCATTGTGATTACTTGATATCTCAAAACTATTGGAATGCCATTGATGTCAGAAAGTACAAGTATATTTTTTGTTTTACTTTTCTTTAGTCCTTGATATCTATAATTTTATCCAACTCGCCTTTTTTTGAGTATAATACTTGCTGCAACATAGATATTGTCATCTGTTGTTCAGTCTGCTTTTGCTAACGTTACTGTGCTGGCTAATGTTGTTGTAGCATTATCCCAAGACAAACCATTGGCTGTTCCGGTAGTACTAGCAGAAACAAAGAAATTGTTTGCAAACATTTCGGCTGATAAGTACATGCCCATAAGGGTAAGAATATATTTTTTTATAAATTACATCAATTCGAATAAGTTAATAAATGAGTTGAAGCAATAAAAAAAAATGCAACTTTGTCAATGAGTATGTGACGAAGAATGAACGTAAGAGCCTTAAAGCCTTATCATATTTAATATTGGAATTGTTTTTAAGTTGTTGTAGTAGAATGTGATAGTGTTCAGGCACTTCCAATGCAACGTTTTAGTTTCAAAACGGACAAAATTGCTTTAAATGCATCTAGCCAAACCTTAGTTCATTAGTTCATTATTTCATAACTTCTAACAACTTCAAAGCATAAATCAAATTCTTATTTAGAGAGCAGCAATTCCACCAGATTTTTTGCAGCTTTCATGTTTTCAAAATCTGCGGGCAATAACAAATGGTCGATGTATTCGTTGTAAAGCCAGGGGTCGCCCACTGCCAGCATATAACCATTACCATAGTTTGCCTCAGCCATCAGCACATTGCCATTTTCAGTCAAAATTGGTTTAGCGGATGCACTGCAATAAATGGGTGCAATTTCTTTCAAAAAAATTTTACGAACATCTTTAAATAATTGATGGTTCGGGAGGTTCGTTGAAGCACAACTATTAAAATTGCGTGTTTGGCCTGGAATTGACATTTCGGGGTGCAAAACCTGATTGCCAAACTTCATCCCGAATATCTCAGCAAGTCGGTTGAATTTTCCCAATTCAGCATGAGCGCTATCATTCGTCAATAAAAGCAGAACACCACCCTTTTTCACCCATTGAGCAATGGCTTCGGAAGCCCTTTTGTCCATGAAATTAGGATTTACAGTTTCTAATTTAGTATCGGGGTCAACAATAATATAAACATCAGCATTTTTAAGGTTTTTGCTTGTTGGCTTGATTCTCAGTATTGATAAAACAGCTTTTTGGGCTTTGAATAATTTTCCAAATTGAGAGAATCCGCTCATTGCAGTATCATTCCATAGGTAATGAAATGGCTTACCTGTAGAGCTGTCAAATTCGTTGTTGTAGTAATTATCTAACACAACTCGCTTTTGAGCTGGCAATTGAGCGAAACCTACGAATATCAAACTAAAAAGAAAAAGGGATTTTAACTTCATAATAAATTGGTTTTGGAGATGAATTAAATGTAATGTTTAAAATTAAGAAAATCTATTTTAATAAAAATACCTTTGTTTCTTCATTTTGCAAACTAATTGTGACAGGCTCTATTTCATTTTGGATGGATGAATTCAATTGAATCAATCGTTTAGATGCTTCAATTCCTGTCAATTCAATTGAAACTTCTAATCCACTTTTATTTATTAAAACCAGCACGCGTCCGCTGTTTGTTGCAAGTACTTTCATCAAAACTCCGGGAGTAAATTGCTTAAAACGAATGGTGTTTTCGTTCAAACTTGATACTACATATTTAGAAAGTAAATCGGATAATGGTTGGTAATTACTTGTTTCGCGGGCAGCCAGTGCTACGCATGAAGGAATCCAGATTACTCTGCCTTTGCCGAAGTTGTTCAGACTTGCAATTGTTTGTTTGCTATCGTTAATTGCCAATATGCCTGAATGTTCGGTTTGAATATGTCCCTCCCAAGCGTGTGCAGGCAGTACTAAAGTGCTGTTCAAAAACTGGATATTGAATAGATTTGCTTTGAGCGGTGCTTCGGTTATTAAACCACCAAATAAATCACGATATGGAAATTGCGCACTAAATTGCAAGTGCATATTTTCGTCAAAATAAGCTGTTAATCCTTCTATAATTAACTGCCCGCCATTTGCAACAAAATTAGTTAACAATTGTTTGTATATTTTTTGTAAAGCTATTTGATGTGGAATAATGACGATTTTGTTTCGAACATTTTTATCTGTAAAATCATATTCGTCGATACATTTAATATTGCACTGAATGCCCATCTGCGAAAGGGTTTCGTAAAAACCAATGACCGATTTGATGGCTGCACCAGGTGCTCGCCCTAGCATGTTTTGACCAGATTTCTGAGCATTTCGTTCGACCCAAAGCGATTCCCGAGTATAAAGAATGGAAACACCCGATTCTTCCACTTTGGCAGAGGCAAAAACATCGGCATATTTATTAATGATTCCGGCAGTTTTTGCTGCCATTTCCATTCGATCTGAAGGTTGGTTTAAGTAATTAAGCAACGCCCATTCGCCAGCTTCAATGCCACTAGTGCGTGGATTCAGCGACCAGAATATCATGCCTTTTCCACCCGTACCAATCACAGTCCACATCCACTGTTCTATTTCTTCTTTTGTAGGACACATAGGAATACCACCACTCCAAATATTATTTCCACCTTGCAATTCGGTCATTATCCATGGTTTATCACCAGCTCCCGAACGAAGAATTTCACTATTTGCCGACATGGCATAATGGTATTGATTACGGCTGAAATTTCCAAAATGCCAACTGGCATGAGCCGAGCCGCCAAAACTATCCAAGATTCCGCGCCATTTTGTAAAATTATATTCGGAGTAAGTATCGAAAATTGCATGTGCATTTACATGCAAATGGTGTGCAGTGTCGTACTTTTTCACCTGAGTGGATAGCCATTGTAGATACCAAGTAGTATAATCGAGTAAAAAACGTTCTTTTTGGAAAGTCATAACAGGATAGCCAGCAAGATTAAAGGGCTTAACTGTGTCTGTTTTTTGCCACAACCGAAATCGATTAGCTGTAAATCTCTGCTCAATAGGTGCTTTAACAATTCCAACTTCGTTCATCAACACCCAGCCATACAAGGCTTTATGATTTTTATAATGCGTTGTAACTTGTTTAATGTAATTGGCTATTGATTTGGAATGTTGCTCGGTGCGTGGAAATTTGAAACCGCCAATATCGGTAAATTCTGTATCTGGGAAAAGCGTAGCTAATATTTGAACACCGTGTCGCTGTGCTGCCTCAAAAGCTAAATCGAACAAGCGGAAATCCCAATTTCCTTTCGTATCACGCATATAGGACTCAAACATTCGAATGCGACAGAAATTCATGTTAGCTTCGGCCAAGCGACTGAACAACAAATCAATTTCTTCGGGCGTTTGCCCTCTTTCAATAATCACCTGTGCACCAATTAATGGAGTAGAATTTACAGAGATTGCTGTTGAGAAGCCATTCAACACACTAAAACTCAATATTAAAACAAATAATAACTTTTTCATTGTTGAATTTTAATGTGTTGAATTTCCTTTTTTAGCAATTTATTTGGTTGACCTAATTATTATTGAAACAACACTTACGATTTTTTAGGCTGCGGAACTAAATCAGTTAATGATGCAATTTTTACTGGTTTTCCCGTATCAATACTGTTTCTGGCAGCTACACCTGTTAGAATAGCAAATGCACCATCACGTATAGTGGCTGTTTGTTTATACGGATCTTCTTTTACATTTCGCCAGATTTTATCGTGCATTAATTTATCGCCACCACCGTGCCCTTCGGACTGTGGGATACGAATATAATTCCGTTTGCCAAAATTCCGAGTAATCATAATTTCATCATATCCACCGTCGTGAACAGGATTGCTTTCTTGAATCCAAGCATCAATTCTTCCTTTAGTGCCGTTGAAAGCAATACGATAGCCTTCGTAAGGAGCATAAGTTACACATGAATATGCAACCTGTACACCATTAGCATAGCGAATGGAAGCATCCATTTTGTCGAAAATATCAACATCGTCCCTGAAAACGCAACCATCACGCAAATAGCCATCATACTGCTCATTGTCGGTATAAAGCATTTTGTAGTATTCATTTTTATTTACATCCCAATAAAAGTCACAAGTGTCTTTATGATTACAACTACGACAATTTGTACCACGTTGTTTTCCGTTTTTGCCATAAAAATCTAATTTTCCAAATGCAAAAACCTCTTCGGGTTCAGAATTTAACCACCAACCGAGCAAATCGAAATGGTGCGAAGCCTTGTGCACCCATAAGGAACCACTATTCTCACGGAGACGATGCCAACGACGGAAATAATCAGAACCATGACTTGTATCTAAGTACCAATGAAAATCAACGGAGGTTACTTCGCCAATTTCACCAGAGTTAATTAATTCCCAAATTTTTGTGCGATGCGGTGAATAACGGTAATTGAAAGTAACAATTACTTCTTTGCCAGTTTTCTTTTGAGTATCGAGTATCGTTTGACATTTGAATTCATCTATTGTCATTGGCTTTTCAGTAAGAATTCTACAACCATAGTTCATCCCTTTTACAATAAACTCCACATGTGAAGCATCATCAGTTGTTACAATAAGAACATCAGGTTTGGTTTCCTTCATCATTAAATCAAAGTCAGTGTATGTTTTGCAGGTTGCACCCATGTGTTTTTTTGCAGCCTCTAATCGACCAGGATTTCTATCGCAAAGTCCAACATAGTCAACCATATCACTGTAATCATTTATCACGGTTCTCCCCCACATTCCAGCTCCTCTTGATCCAGTGCCAACTATTGCGACACGTGTTTTTGTCGAAGTTGCTTTTTTTACTTTTACTACATTTTCCGCATTAACAATACTTGGTAAACTGCTTAGTAATGCACCTGCTGTGACTACAGCCGATGTAGTGAGAAAATTTCTACGATTCATTTGTGCTGACATAAAATTCGATTTTTGAGAATTTATAGATGAAAGAAATCATACGGTTATGGCGATATTTATCAATAACTAATTTTCTCTTAGAATTTGTACCTCAAAAGGTTTTAAATCAAACTCTTTTGAGATAACTGTTGAATCCTTTAGAATACTGATAAATTGAGAAGCTGATGAATTTAGTGTTATTCTTCGAGGTTCTTTTGATAGATTCACAATTACCCAGCCAGTTTCATTTCCTTTACGTGGAACTACAACCACCGATTCATCGCCACTTGCCAATGGAGATATATCAGCCTTTTTGGCGTAATGCAACAATATTTTTTTCATCGCAATTTTTCCAGGATCTGTTCCCAAAACAACTACAGTTCCTTTACCAACTGCGTGTTCGATAATGGCTGCCTTTTTGTCGTGTGCTCCACCATTGTAACTAGCAATTACATTTCCTTTTGGACTTTGTAAAGCCAAACTCCAAAGTGATGATTCCGATGTTGGAATTGATAACTCTGATTTAAAATCAATCATAAAAGGTATTTCTTGGGCTCTAAGGGATGTGCCAATTGGAATCAGCGACTGAGTATAGATACCTGTCCAATCTTCAATATTACCTGTAAAATGGTTTACATACTGACTCCATTCTTCGTTCCTATAACCTGTCATTGGACCAAGTATCAGTGTCCCACCTTGTTCTACCCACTTTTTCAATTTTGCCTGCAATTGTTCATTAATTATTGGAAGCAATGGAATGAACAATAATTTATATGAAGAAATATCAGCCGAAGGGTAAATGACATCTCTAAAAATATAAGCATCAGCCATTGCCCTATAGAATCTATACGACCAGTCCTGATAGTATTTCAATCCATTTGCATATTCCTCAATTTTGAATCCGTTTTGCGACTTATGACTATAAATAATAGCTGCTTCTGCTTTTGCAACAGGATTATTCATTAAAAACGGGGATGCTTTTTCTATTTCAGCACCCATTTCCTTAATTTCTTGATAATTTGAAACTTCAGCTCCCCATGCTGATAAAATTGACCCATGCACCATTTCCTGTCCTGAGCGATGTTGACGCCAAAGCCAAAACATAGAACCCTGTGCCCCAGAGCCATAATTCATCCAAAGTGCTGCTTTCATACTTCCAGGAATTTGATGTAAATACCATGTTTGACCTCCACCTGAATAATTAGGAGCTGTCTCAAAAAGCCAATGATAGCCCTTGTGAAAACCTCTCATTCGGTCGTAATTGCTCTGGATTAAATCATAAGCTTCGAAACTATGATAATTGTTAACTGCTGCAAAATCAAGGTTTTTAAAAAGTTTTTCATAATCAATAGCTTGACTAGGCATTCCATCATGTGTTATAGGCAATTTACTGTATTTATGTAGGGCCGCAATTTGTACATCTTGAAATTCTACAATCATGTCATTTGTAAAATTTGTCCAGGCGAAACGCAAAGATGGATGATTCCAAACCAACGAAGTAGGCATTAGAATTTGTTCAAAAGTCTGATAAGTTTGACTCCACAAGTCAGTACACCAAAGCTGATTCAAATTTTCTATTGTTTGGTATCGGTTTTTTAACCATTTATGCCAAATTTGTTTTGTTTCAGTACTATAATCTTGAGAAAGTGAAAATTCATTATCCGTTTGCCAACCGATAACTCCCGGGCAATTGTCAAATTCTTTTGCCATTTGCAAACAAATCTTCTCGCAATATTTTCTATAAACTTTGCTTGTATAACTACAATTTCGTCGGGCGCCTTGTGTAAGCCTAATACCTAGTTCATTCACCAGATATATTTCCGGATGCTTTTGGCTCAACCATACAGGCGGAGTAGCAGTGGGAGTGCATAATATTACATCTATCCCATTAGCATGAAGTTTTTCAATAATGTGTCTAAGCCATAAGAAATCGTATTTACCTTCAGTTGGTTCCATTTTGCTCCATGAAAATTCTGCAATGCGCATTACATTCATTTTCAACTCCTTCATTCTGATAATATCGTTGTCAATATCAGATTCAGGCCAGACTTCGGGATAGTAAGCAGCACCATAATAGAGTTTCTGACTGCCAATAAATTTACTATTTTCGAGTGATTTAGTTATCGTTGGATATGCATTTTGTGCAATATTGTTTTGTGAAAAAACACAAAAAAACATGAAAAATACAGCAAATTTTAAAAGTGACTTTAGCATAATTGTTAATTAAATATTGAGTTCTTGATTTTAAAAATAAATAGACGAAAATAAAGAAGATATTCCTTAAAAACTGGTATTTAGAAAGAATAATATAGTTTTTATGATTCGCCAGTTTCTTATGACAATTTCAGCCGCGAGTTAAAATATTCTTTTCTGCAAGTTGAATAGGACGAAACGTGCAATGACTTTTTGGCTTCAAAAGCCTTAAAAAGTCATTGCTCATTTTAGTCCGATAATTTAGTGAATATCTTTGAGTGTTTTATATTCCAATGAATGATGCAATCTTTCATTGGAATATAAAACTAAAATTGTCATTTAATGCTTTCTCTTAATTGTATTGTTTTACTATCAGAAAAATCATCGAACAAAGGAGCTACAACATGGATATCTTGAGCTTCATTTCCAACTAAAGTTACACCAAATACAATAATTTTATCGTTTTTTGGAAGTGTTAACACTTTAGCTCCTTTTGGCAATTTTATTTCGTATTTGTACAAATAACAATACTCATACGCCTTGTTTTCAGTCGGATATCTATAATGCGAATGTGAAGCAAACCAAGCAATATTATCCTTTTTTAGATACGGACTTTGAATACTTTTCACCGGATTATTATGGTCATTACATTCAAAAATTCGGTTGTAATGTTGACCAATAAAACCGCTCCATGCCTGAATATTCAATGGAACAGCTTGTTCATCAATACTGAAATCACCTTTTGTGTCACCAATGGCGGCTGCCAGAATATAAAGTTTTGAATATTCTCCAGCAGGAAGACTAATTATTTGACCGTTTGCTTTAGCTGCATTTTTTTCACGATCAGCCGTATTTCCCATTTTAAAATGAACATCCTCGCTCACTATTTCCGAAGGAATCAATTCGGCCGGATAGCTATGCTTTCCGTCACAATCTGCCCGATTGGTATCGAAACTTAGCATATCAAAATTATAAGGTAAAGAAACCGGTATTTGAACCATTTTTACATCTGCATTATTGGTTGGTTGCAATTTTACTGCAAAGCTGCGAATGGTAAAATGTGATAAGTCGAAATTTAACTTTCCATTTTTAAAATCGGCATTCCCAATTTTTTGTTCCTGACCGTTAACTTCATAAGCATCAATGATTTTTTCTGGAAAAATCAAGCTCATATTTTTGCCATCTTTACCTGAGAGTTCATTTAAACGTACCAAATAGTATTCGCCTTCTTCCATCTTTTTGAAAGCCATTACGCCAACCTGAGGTGAATTTGTTTTTATCAGCGAAATTTCTTTTCCTGATTTTCCTTCGTGTTTTGTGGTCTCAAAAGCTATCAACGGTTGGTTTGAAAATTTTGCTTGCCATTGCGAAAGTCCGCGAATCCAATTCCCTTTGTGACCATAAATGGCATAGTTGAAATTATGAATGCCCCAATCCTGAGTATCTTCGTAATTCATGTGCTCCCATCCTTTTGAAATTCCGGGCGTGTACATCAAAGTGAGTCGGAGTGTATTATCACTTGGTTTATCAGAACCGTATTTGCAATCTTCCAAGATTGAAACGCCATAATCTCCTTTTTTATCAGTCAAATCTATCCATTCTTTGGTTGGTACTTCAAATTTCAATTTATCATTATTGGCTCTTTCAATTACACCAACTCCTTCGTTGTATGATGCTTTCTGGTTGTTAATATTAAGGTGGAAAGAAGCTTTCAACGAAACTTCTTTCGATTGCCAATCTAGCTTATTGCTGACTTCTATCCGTTTTCCTGATTCCCCAGCGCTTAGACTTATAATTTGTTCAATTTCAGAGTTTAACCCTTTTCGCTTTACCAAAAGTGAAACCCGAACAGGACCGTTTTCAAGCACTGAAATGCTTGCTTCTTTATCCATATAATCTATCGGTTCATTTTTTCGATCTTTCCAATCCATGTTCCACGAAGGCCATTGTTTTGGTTTTTCCTTCATAAATTCCAATCGAGCTGGTTTGGATAACAATTCTCGGGATTCTTTTTTATCAAAAATACTGGTGATATCTCCGTTTGAAGCAACTTTTACACGATAGTATTCATTCTCAAGACTTTGATTGCTAGCAGACAAACTTGATTTTGCAGGTGATTTATCAGTAATTTCACGTGCATCATAAACTGCTAATCCTGCTGAAGGAAGTTTTGCAACAAAAATAAATTTCAACTTATTCTCTTTTCGTTCAATAATTTGTGTTTTTAGTGCCACCCCATCTTTATCAAAAACCTGAAGATTCACAGGTAACTTAAAGAAACTTAGTTCGGCAGTTACTATATCTTCACGAGCAATTTCAACCGGGTTATACGCCACAATTGTTCTGCCAATCGTATTTGTATTCAATTTGTTAGAAATGGTTTTCAATGAATTTATTAATACTTCCTGAAAGCCATTAGCGGCAATAAATTCATCGTTCCAGGCATATTCATAAGCCTTGGGAATACTTGTTCCAGGTAATATATCATGCATCTGACTTCCTAAAACCAAATCCCATGAATTATTCAACTTTGTAAACGGATATTTCGCACCACCTAACCAATCGGCTATTGAAGCTGTTTGCTCTGAAGATTTTGCGAGAATTTCATTTTTTCGATTTAACCGTTTCATATACGATTGCGAAGTCATTGAGCCCGCACTGTGCTCAATCAGTAATAAATCACCAGTATATATAGGCAGTTTTTTGCGGATAGCAGGCGTAATATCTTTGAACATTTGGTCGGACGAAGAGAGCACAACTTTGATTTTCGAATCTGCATTATTCAGACTGTTGACTGCATAAAAAATATCATTTTCCATAGGAGCACCAGCACGATCACCTACACCATAATATCTGTAATCGAATGAAAAACCATATTTCTTCTGGTTATCATCTAAGCGTGCTACCCACGCACTATCCTTGTCCAACCTTGGAACAACATGTCCGTTGTAATCTGTTGCGTTGAGAGCCGCAATAACACCTTTTCCGTCGGGTCCATTCCAAATTCCGACATTAAACGGAAGTCCGGCTGCTGAATTCCAGGTTAGTTTCTGAGTCGAAAATCCTAGCAAACCACAGTGATTCCAGATAGAAGGAAGATTCGCCAAAAATCCAAAACAATCCGGCAACATATAATCTACACTTTCTTTCCCAAATTCTTTTTTAAAAAACTGGTTCCCGTAAAGTACCTGACGAATAATCGATTCGGATGAAGAAATATTTACTTCCCCTTCATCAACAGATGAGCCGGAAACTTTCCATTGACCTTTTTTTACATACTCAACAACCTTTTTGTACATCTCTGGATAATATTCTTTCATCATATTATACCGTCGAGAACCAGTGAAGTTGAATACATAATCCGGATATTTTTCGAACAGCCGGAAGTTTTCTTCCATCGTGTTTTTGATATAATAATTAATCGTTGTGGGGTAATCCCAAAGCCATTCGGTATCGAGGTGAGCATATCCAACTGTGTATAAAACTTTTTCATTTTCAATGTTATAAGTCTTGTCTTTCATTGGTTGAGCAACCAAAATCGAGTAAAAAAGTACAGAGATGGATAAAATTGTCAATCGTTTTTTCATCTGTTTTATTTATTTATTAGTAATGCGAATTAAATGTTGAACACCTATAATAAGTATTGAAAACCAGAAAAATAGTGATTGTCAGATAATGGCCGAATTTAGCTTTATGTTGCGATAAAAAAGCTACTTTTGGATTATTATTGCGCTCGACCCATAAATTGCAGTAATTATAATACGACCCTCAGTTGTTGCAATAAAATTAGTTATTTTTATGTCTCTAATTTTCCTTGATTTCCCATTTCTTGAGTTCCAAATTCCATTTGTATTGGTCGGTTCAAAACCAATGGGGCATTGTTTTTCTGTTGTAATATATTGTTCATATAAGGCAAACAATCAACTAAGTTATGACGAACAAACAACCAATTCTCCTTAATATAAGATTAATAATTATATAGTAAAAAGTTATAGTTTCTTTTAGCAACAGATTAGGGTTTTTGTGCTTAATATACGTCCTTAGTTTTGTTCTTGAGCACCTAAACTCTCAAATTTGTGTATTTTTTGGCACAATTTAAATATTTTGTTGAACTAGGATAGTTTCATTTAGTAGATTCTCAACTCAATATAAATATTTTAAAGAGAGATATAAGTGAATCAATTTTTGTTTTTTTGCTTTCTTTTGTCCTTATTCTTGTTCTTTTGTCTAACATCTTGGCTCTTGATTCTTTAGCACTTATATTTTATTTACCTTAATATTTATTTTAAAATCATCATGAAACACTATTTGATAACCGCAGTTTTAATAATTGCTTTTGCTTCGGTTTTTTCGCAACAACATCCGCGCATACTTTTTAATAGTTCGGAAAAAGCTGCTCTTCAACTAAAATCTAATCAGGAACCTTTTGGGGAAATTCTTCATCAAGTTCGAATTCAATACAACAAATATGATTTAAAATCAACTCCCATACCAACTAATTCTGATTCCGTTCGAGATCAAGCCATTCAGGCTGCTTTGGGCGCCTTTCTTTAT
>JBBRHJ010000046.1:0-16609 GCA_038222885.1 Bacteroidales bacterium
AATTGCAGCACATTCCATTTTGATATCGTACAATTGACCTCCGGTGGCACCGGCCACTTTTACCGTCAACAGCATGGCATCCTCCAACATCACTCCTTTCACATGGCCTAACATTTCGTCATCGTCCGGAATGAGCTCACAAATGTGATGAACCACATCAAAGATTTCCATTCCCTTTTTATAAATGGGAAGTTCTTTGGGATCTATATCGTTTTCGTCGTCAAACATGATAATGAGTCTAATTCAAAATTCAACTAATGATAAATATCTTATCCTTCAAGCCATTTGCTTTTTGCTCCAACACCAGTGATATAAACCGATTGTATTGCTCTGGAAAATACAACGTAGTATAACGAGCGTTCCTGCTGATTGTATGATGTTCTTTCTTTATCGGAAAGATTTGTGTAATTGATATGTTTGAATGGTACGGTGTTTTCTGACATGCCTTTTACAAAAACAATTTTGAATTCATGACCTTTCATGTTATGAAAAGTTGACACATTTACAGCATTAACATTTTGCTTGGGACTACTCAGGTCTAAGTATTTGATGTTTTCTGCATTGAGTGATTTTTTGATTCCATCCAGACCATTATTTGTACGTGCGCTTATACAAATCTCATTTGGCAGAATAGATTCTCCAACAGTAAACATGTTGAGTTTTTCTATTATAAATTTGTCTTCTTCCTCCGGTGTTACAAAAGTTTCATAGGCTGGTGTATTGCCGTGCATTAAAGAAAGATAGCCCTTTAATGTTTCTTCATTACCATCAAAATCATCTACTTGCAAGTTGGATACAATTCTCATAGCAAGGTGCTTGATTTCTTCTGTAGTCCTGTAGTTTATCTTTAATTTACGACTTCTTCTGCCTTTTACGATAATCCCTGATTTTGCAAAATTAAGCGACCTCTTGTAAATGTTTTGGAAAGGGTCACCTACCAAAAACATATCATTCTCTTTTTCTTCAACAAGCGAACGCAATAAGCTTAATTCCGGATTGCTAAAGTCTTGTATCTCATCGCAAATAACAAAAGAGTAAGGTTTGATTTTTTGTTTACTGAAATATTCTGTAAGCAGATTGCATAGTTCCAGTTTAGAGTAGTTCCCCGCTTTTTGTTTTTGGAATTCTTCAAATATATTCCAAATCTCCACTTTATCTTTTCTGCCAATGCGTGAATTTCTGCCTATCCGGGAGGCGGTTTGGTAAGTTTCCAGTGACGTTATATTTTGAGGAAGAATAACCTCATTGTATTCAGAATAGAAAAAATCTTCGTCGAATACTGAAGGAAATTTCTCCAGTGCCTGACTCCAAATTTGCTTTTCCTGCTCAACTGTCAAATAACCAACTTTAGAGTTGAAAATTTTGTATTGTTGATTGTTCGCTAATTCAAAAATCAGTTTGTCAATATTATTTATTTCAACCTGACCTTCTGGAATTCCTAATCCTTTAATGGTTTCTTGAAGGTACTGGGTGAGACTTTTTGTATAGGTAGTAAATAAAATAGTTGGACTGAAAATGCCCATTTTATCTATAAGGTATTTTGCTCTATGTAAAGCACATACTGTTTTACCTGTTCCTGCACCTCCTGTAACTTTAACCGGTCCATTATAATCACGATAAGCTAAATTACGCTGGCTTGGGTGTAAAAATATCTTCCATTTCTCGAAACTTCCATTTAATATTTCTTCTAGTTGTGTGTCGTCGGTTAATATAAATGCATGTTTAAGTGCATTGCTACTTTGCATTGGATTAGTATCTGCCTTACCTGCATTTATGTCTTCTAAAATTTCATCAAGAGATATTCCTTCAGCCAGATAGAATAAATATTCATACACATCAGTCGGCAAGTTGCTTTTACAGTTGTTTAGGTCGTCCAATGTAATAAATGACCGAACCAAATTGAACATTTGCTCAGGTGTACCAATAGCCTTCAAGTCTGATTCCTTTAGGAAATCAAATAATGGTTTCGTTTCTAAAAGTGTCTCAATTGGTATAATTGGTTGTTCTGGTTGTTCAAATAATTGGAAGCCCTGGGTTGCTTGATTCCATTCAAAAATTTTGTTTTTTGCCCAATCCATCGCTTCATCATGGTTATCCACCCACAACAAGTGATAGTTTTCCCCTTTTTCGGGAGCTTGAACAATTGCTCTGTATTTATCTGTAACACGAAGTGTTCTCAAACTTTGGTCAGCAAAGGTTGTAATCTTCTCATAGTTAAGACTCGGCGACGTGGGATTTTCTTTGAATTTTTTCAACAATTCCCTAGTTCTCTTTTGTATTTGTTTTGGCAAGGTTGAAAACGAATCAAAAAATGAGTCGTGTATAAATAACTGGATATTGTGATTCATAAAACTAATTTTTTGAGGTTGAAATTTTCAATAGTAAATTCCTTGTATCCAAGTTGAATAAATTTAATTCTCGATTCTTCATTAAAAGGAAAAAGAAAGAATTTATGTGATTCTGAACCTAATTCCGCCTGGGCTACAATTACTTCTTCTTCCAATATATCAAAATCAAATTCCTTATTAATTTCAATCTTATTGTCGATTAATTTCTTTACAATATCATGTAATTCAGGCCTGAAATTATCAAGGATCTGTGCAATTGATTCTGATTTTGAAAGTGTTTCCGTCTCAATTCCTTTGTAATCGTGGAACTGCAATAAATTATAAGTTTGCCAGAACAACTCCCAATTCTCTTTAATATAATCGCCAGCTGGTAAATTGTGAATGAGGGCGGATTTTATCTCAAACCCTTTTAACTGTGCAAGGCAAACGATTTTTAATTCATCGCTAAATTTCAAATTATCACATAGTGCAAATTGTTCAGGTAAGTTTGGATAAAATTCAAAATCTGATTCATTGCCTGATTCCAGAAATGATTCAACCTTATCAATTGCCAAACATTTGCTCAATATTTTAGTCTGACAGGCGAATAATTGAACAGCAGACCAAAGTTTCAAATCTAAATTTGAAAGTGGCTGTTTAAGAAAAATGCAAAACCTTGAATAGCTGTAATTCTTTTTAATGGTACTTATATCAAAAGACTTTAATACTGGAATTTTTGAAGAAACTTTTGAAATTGTTTCCGTATCCATTTTTTGTTGTAGCAAATCTTCGCTTCTGATTGTTGACGCATTGATTATATCTTCCCAAGAGAAAATCCATTGATGGTATCTACCGGATCGTGTAATGGCATTTCTAATTTTCAAATCTCCTGAAACACGTTTGTTTTCCTGCGTAGCATGAAACTGGAAACCATCCAGATAAACAATTATATCTTTTATTTCCTGAATTTTCTCAAAAGATTGTGATTCGCCTTTGATAATTAAAGACACACACTTAAACACAAAGTCGGGACGAGTGGTATATTTAACGCCCTGTAATGAATTACCTAAATTCTGAGGCCAAATCTCATAACAAACTGAAGTGTCGAGCTCTCGCAAGGTTAATCTGTATTTTTTAAATCCGAACTCAGTTATTTCTTCAAAATCGGAATATGGCCTTGACTTGTATTCCTGTTGTAGCAATTCAACAAACCGTTCTTCAAGTTCAGATTCTTCATCATTGGCAATTCGGGTTAAATTTGTAAGACTATTCACCTCATTCCACTCATTCGATTTTTCTATAATATCCCTGAAAAGAATTTCTGCTTCATTCCGGCTTAGTATATCTCTGTCGTATTGATTTGCATAAGTGTAAATACATTTATAACATCCGTCTTTTCCTTCATCCTTGCAGGTGCAATTTTTGATATGATCGTAGGCAATAGTTAGTAGTTTCGTGAATTCTTCGGTATTGAATAATCTTGATAAATAACCAGTTCCGCCGGGAATACTTTCATACATTACCAGAAATCTTTCTTTTCGACAGGATTCTGAATTGAACTCTTCATACTCACGGATATGCACGTGGTCGGGGTGACCTTTGTAGTAGTTTTTAAGACCCAATAAAAGGCCAGCCTTGAAAATGGAAACTTTTTCGGTCGTTCTGAAATCCTGAACAGGTAACAATATTTTCAAGGCCTCCGTTTGAAAGCTGCGATAGATATACAGTTCGTTAAATATATCGTCTTTCTTCCCTTTGTATTCAGCATTGCGATGAACACAATAGCCAAAATGATAAGATTTAAAATGCCTTTCAAGTTCTTTGGCTGTAAGTTGTTTTTCAGTGGCTTTTCCACAGGTTTTGCAAACAACAAAGCCAATTTCGGGATTCTCTTTGTCATTAATTAATAAATTTCTATTTCCCCAAAATCCATCTTCCCGTATGCCGGTATTCACTTCAATATAATCGGCTGATGAATAAAACTCAATACCAAACGGTACACGTTTCAACACTTTTGCTCCACGCGACGATGTTGGATCGGTGATAAGATGCACTGATTTGTGATAAAATTTTCGCTCTCTATCATCCGAACTATCGCTAATTTTAGACGCTTCTCTATCATTTACCGACATTACGCCTTCAAGTTTCACCAAAGTCTTTTTATTGGCAAGACTTCCCCATGAATTATGTTGACATTTAGGACATAATAATTGATTTTTAGGAACAATCTCTTTAACTAATGCATCGCAATTACTGCAAAACCGCCAGGTTTCGTAACTATCAGCCGACAATATTTCGAGCCCTTGTGATTCAAGTTTATGGCCTTGACTATAAAAGATATTGCCAGGAGCAAGTTCGGTTATCGCACTGGAGGCAGGACGCACAATTTCCCCAAAATCTTCAATACGGTAACGTAGCCCTGTTGGGTCGTCAACTTTTGAAATAATTTGTGCATTGATATGCACTCCCGTTTCGGGGAAGGCATAATTGGGCAAAATTCCCAAATTAGTGAGATATTCAATTGTGTTTCTTTTGTTGATCGTATTTATAGCCCCGCTTATAGCTCTTGCTTCTGTTCTTAGCGCATCTGTTTCGGGTCCAGTGCCTGGTAGTTTTTTAAGTTGTGTATTAATCTCTTTTCGTTTCTTTTTATAATAATCAAGTTCTCTAAATAATTGACCTTGAATTGATTCCAACTGTTGAATTGGGAGTTCAGCCCCTAAATCCATTTCAATTTGCTGAAGGGCAAATAAAGCATCCTCGCCATCATATTTCCGTTTAAAAGCATTAAACAGTTTTGTTTTATTGGATGAAATAAAATCTGCAACCTGATTAAACACAAAGCGTGAATCACCCAACGGATAACTTTCAACTTTCAAAACACGAATAATAGGCGGAATATTATTTGAGTCAGGTGAAGCGGAAGCCCACATATCGAAACAGTAAGCCATAAAATGCCTGCGCAAAATATCTTTTGCACCCAGATAACAAGACGGTGTTCGGATATCACCCTGCATCATCGACATGGTGTCTTCAAAGTAGTATTGATCATGTTGATCACGCCCTGCTAAGTTCACAATAAGTGAAGTTCCTGAAGAACGGCCTGCTCGACCCACCCGTTGCAAGTAATTGGATGTTTCGGGCGGAATTGAGGCATTGAAAGCGATATTTAAATCGCCAATGTCAATACCCATTTCGAGGGTGGAGGTAGCGACAAGCACATTGGTACTTTGGTAGCTTGGTCTTTGCTTAAAATCTCTTTCCAGTTTTTCCCTTTTTTCTCTGTCGATTAATCCGGTATGGTCTTTGGCAAATATTCTTAATGCCCTGCCACGATTATACACCATACGGTAATAATCAAATACATTTTCTTTTGCTTCATAAACTCCTGTGCATCGGTGTTGTAAACAAGGCATACCCTCTGCTAAAAACCCATTGCCAACCCCCACATTTAAGGTGTTTCCGCAAACAGTACATTCAAACGACTTTACCGCAGTAGTTAAGTTTATTTGATCGGGATTTAAGCCGACATTATTCACTCCGGCGGCTACCTTTTTGTCTAATAATTTATTAGCTTCCAGGTATTCCAGAAGTTGTTGGTAAAATTCGTTGATTAGTGTTGTTTCGGTTGTTGCAACCAACGGAAAACATTTTAAAAACCAGGTACTATACCAATTTTGTTTACCGCTTTGCGTTTGAATAATCTCAAAAGCAGCCGTATTTGGCCCCGGACTTAAAGTAGCAAACTTGGGCAAACGGGTGTTCTTTCCAAAGTTTTTGATTAAGAAATGTTTCTTATTTGCATTTTGGGTGATTAACCAATAGTTGGTTCTTTCAGTCCTGTATTTTTTTAAATAGACATGATCAACACCCCCTTTGAAACGTAAGCGATGAAGAAAACCCAACAGAAATTTTGAAAAAGTATCGTGGTCAATCCGATCACTAAGGGTTTCTTTTTGCAACCAGTATTGAATCTGATTATACACATCGTCAAATTGTACTGTATCAAATTCCACCGCCGATGCGCCCGATTTTTCGAGTGTACGACCTATACCGGCACTATATGAAAACTCCGACCATATTTCCCAACTGATACGATTGCTGAATTCTTTTAAAAATTCCTTTTTAAAAGTCTTGTCTTTTTCTCTGAAATCTTCAATTTTCAGACGGCTTTCGCAATCGGGTGGAAGGTATTTGTATATGAAGGCATCTTCGGGCGATGATTCGTTTTGTAACTTTAATCGCCATAACTTTTCAAACTCAATGTAAAGTTGGGGCAAAGTAATGTTGCCATGCTGTACTTTCAAAACGCTTTGAATGGCATGTCGCATACCGAAGCGAAAATTTCTATTCTCAATAAAACCAGCCTGATGAGCTGCATCTTGCACACCATTGGTAAAAGCCAATAATTTACGGTCGTGATCGGCAGCGGGGTCAGTAGCTGTTGCCATTAATTGCGCAGCTACAATGGATTCCAAGGTTGGTAAACCTGTACCGATTAAAGCCAGCGTGTTTCGGGCATTGCAATGCGGACATACTTTATCAATCTTATCATCCACTTGTTTGCGTACGCCAAACACTTTAAAGCTGTTTTCAGTCTGTTTTTTATCTGCCAGTTCCAATGTTTCAGGATCCAAATATCCATCTATCGGGTCGCCTGTATAGGAATAATCATCGGCAAAAACACTTTTGAACTCTTTCCCTTCCAAGGAGGAAATAAAGTAGATATTCTTGTTTTGATTTTCAGCAATAAACATCAAACGAGTCCTTGACAGGTCATCTTCCAAGTGTTCATTTTTCTCTTTCTTAATCCCAATCCAGCCTGTACCGCCACAGTCGCGGCAATAGTAAGGCGGTAATGATTTTATTTTATCATTCGGATTCAAATCACTTTCCCAGGCAAATAATGGGTAAGGTTGCATTTTTTTGAGAATCCGGTGCAAGCTTCGTAGCCAAAAACTTGTCTGAAAATAAACAAATGGGAAATACCTAGTTCCTGATTGTTCCTTGGCATACGATAAAATTCCTGTGAGCGATTGGATGAGCTTGAACCCTATGCTGTAATCAACAGAACCATCCGGGAAACATTTGCTTATCCAAAGTTTAACGGTCTCTTCCAGTTCAACTACGCCTTTGCTTGATAGCATGACAAGTTCAAACAGCCATCGATTTTTTTTCAGTTGCCCGATAAGTATGTTTTGTTCGTCGGAATATCGCCATAACTGCAATTGACGAGTGATGTATATTTCGTATTCATCAGCTTCATAGAAATCACACTGTTTTATGTTGTTGAAATCGAAGGTGGGTATCTCCAACGATTCATCAAAAAATAGTTCCGGGTGTTTCCGTTTTTCTTCGATAACAGCACTTTTATCGACATTCATCCCAAAAATTAAGGAAAAGAACTTTACCAATTCTTCTTTTCCGGCATCACCGCCAGCCATGGTTGCCGAAGTGCCCACCGGAATTAATTGCTCATTATCAAGCGATAATTTGAGTTTTAGGCGACGGATCAGGTTGGCAACATCCGAACCTTTTGCTCCATCATAAGTATGGAGTTCGTCGAGGACAATAAATTTCAACAGTGAATTATCTGTATAATTATATTGCCATAGATTGTTGAACCGTGCTTGCATTAAAGAAAAATCCAACATTTTAAAGTTGGTGAGCAGAATGTCGGGTGGCGATTGAACGAGCGTCTCACGATCTTCAATGATACGTTCTTCTTCCATTCGGTTGGGGCGGTTTTTCCCTTTTTGTTTCCCTTCACCAATAAACAGACCTGCCCTTATTTTATCACGCAAAACGTATTCGCCATTGTTGTCTTTAAAATTGTAGATTTCTTTTGCTAACCGTCGTGCCTGATCGGTAGCAAGCGCGTTCATGGGATAAAGGATAATGGCTTTTATGCCCGGTCGGCCCATGTTCTGATAGCAATAGTCGAGCAATGGAAACAAGAAACTTTCTGTTTTACCTGAACCTGTTCCGGTGGTGAGAATTACTGGTTTGGGATCATTATTTCGGGTTGACAACCTTTTGAATGCTTCGTATTGATGCAAGTAGGGTGGAAAGCTTGGTTGTATGGACAGTATTTCATCCAGATTCACTTCCTGATCGACTTGCTCGAATGGCAACCTGATTTGAATATAAGGACCTTTGAACATGCCGTTGCGCTTGTTGT
This sequence comes from Bacteroidales bacterium, assembly GCA_038222885.1. Taxonomy (GTDB): domain Bacteria; phylum Bacteroidota; class Bacteroidia; order Bacteroidales; family Paludibacteraceae; genus Paludibacter. Next base: position 8,509 of record JBBRHJ010000046.1, read on the forward strand.
ATAAAAAATCGGCAAAAGCTTGCTCCAACTTTTTGTCATCAAAGTTGTAAGTGGCTTTTAAATATTCAACTACTGCATTTTTTATTTCGTCTGCTTGTATGAGTGATAACATGTTCAGTTATGATTTTCAATTAGGAAACAGGTATTGGAAATTCCATTTCAAATTTCCAGGGTAAAGAATTGATACTATTTTTCAGAATTGTCAGCCCTGAAATTATTTCATCAAAAGTTGGTGGATTTTCTTCATATATCATTTGTTCCAACATCTTTTTATAGTCTGATTTCCAAGCTTCTATTACCTCAGGAATTGGGATGGGGTCGATTGTTTGTGGTTGATGCCCGTTGTAATTAACACCGCCAATACGTGTAAAATTATACCGGTGATTTACAATTGTTTCGTATAATTCTTTGTCGCTCAAAGCTTTTTCTGCAAATTCAGTTTTTGACAAATGATAGACATCGTACAAATGACGGCTTAATCTGTCCACACGCATTTTTTCTTTCGGGCGGTGAAACTCTTCATGCAGCAGAAATACTTTTTCTAAGAAAGTACGCTCCGGATTGACCGTTGGAACATTAATGGGCGGTTGGGTAAATTCTCTACCGGCGTATTCTTCGTCAACCAGCGAAGCGAAAGTTTGCACTGAAAAAGGCTCCATTAACGAACGACAACTAATCTCTATTTGGATTTTTGCCGGTAAATAGCCGGGTGGTTCTATTACATGGGGATAATAAATATTGATTATTCGGTCTTTATCGCTTTCCTTTTCTTCTACCAACTCAAACTGTATCGCCTGGATACCTTTTTCTTCAAACTTTGCCTGAAGATTTCCAAAAAACTTTTCAGCAACGTAAGCACCGGCAGTTTTCCTTAATCCGGTTCGTTGTTTTTTAGATAATTCACCGGTAAATCCAAAGAATTCTCTGTCGATAGCAAGGTCAACGTCTTCTGATAGTCTTTTAATCAGTTTCCAGGCTTTACTTAACGATGTACCACCTTTAAAAACCAAATGTTCTGCAATTTCCATTTCGAAAATGATGGATAAGGTTTGAACCACCCACCAGTCTTTTTCAACCGCGAACGGAGACATATTTTTCACATTAGCTATTTGCTGAAAGATAAAAGCCTTTTCGCTGTCAGGTATATTTTGAAAAAATATATTCGCCATTTAAAGTGATTTTTGCATTATTTTTTGAATCCAAACCGGAGCTAACTTCATATCATATAGCAAGTTGGTTTTGTTTTCCTTTTTTAGTAGTGTAATTATTTTCGCTTCCTCTTCGTCGGTTACCTGATTGTACCCAATTTCACGTAAAGCTTGTACTACCAAACTGCTTATCTCACCTTTAGCCATTAGGTTTTTCGGAGTGGTTTTTTTGAATTTTATGGTACGTTTCCCAATTTTTATAATGCGCGGTGCACCATCGGTTAAAAACACCAACTTCATTGGCACCTGTGTACTTAAACCTAAAGCATTTAGCGCATACACACCGGTGGGAACTATGCGAATCCTATCACGCTTGGCAATACCTTTTGCCACTTCTTCAGCCGAAGGCAATACTTCGCCTATATATTTGCTTATTTTGGGACGAACATAAATGCCTTGAGCAACGCGGGTGATTTGCTTCTCTTTTACCAACCGGTGGAGAGCCAAACGTATAGCTTCCGACGACCCAAAAGCACTGAAATCTTCAGGGAACATCAATGCACCACGACGAACTTTTGAAATCTTTTCAAGTATTTTACTATCAACACTTTGCATCGTATATTTTGATATTATTTTGTAACAAATTTAGTGAAAATATGTTACAAATAAATACATAGATTTGATTCTTCCTTATTCCGGCTATTTTTGATTTTCTAATCACGAAGCGCTAAAACTGTCCATTTGCCTCTTTCACAATAAGCTTCGGTTAAAAGTTGCGAACCCCTCTTCGCTTTTTATATTTTTATAACTGTTATATATTCAGCATTATATGTGTCAGTTTTAAATCTGTTTTGTCGCAAAAACAGTAAATATTTGCGACATTTTATTCAACTGCTGATCGCAAATTAAGTTTCAGTTTTGTAACAAAAACAGTATAAATTTGTTACAAACCGAGACTTGCATTGAATATCTTTTCTACTTCATTCAATTATACATATTTCAGCAATTCTTCAACCAACAAAAATACAGTTGTCGAGGATTCTTCTTTTGCCGGACTATTGTGGTTTAGTAAACTATAATTCCTTTTTGCCCTGTTAATTGCTAAATTGAATCTTTCTGTTTGCAATTTTTCATCAACACCAACAAGCAATTCAAAGATTTCTTCGGTTATAATCTTGCTCCCATTGCCATCGTAGGTTACATTATATGGGTTCATTAGCTGATTTAACTTGTCATTATAGTCGCTCCTGTGCATTCCACCTCCTTGATGGTCGTCGAAGTGCAGCAAAATCCAATACTCAAATGCCTGGTTTGAATATGCTACGCCAAAAGTTTGGGCTTCAGCAATGTGAATTGCATTGTTAAAGTCAAAGTCCGAAAAATCATCTTTGTCGAAAACACACCAAACCTGATCGTAATTTCTTTCCTGCGAAAGCTGTATAGCCCGGTTCACAAGTGATGTGGTATTGTATCCTTCGCCAATTGGTTTTATGGTTGCCGATGAAAGCCTGAATTGCTTAAAATAACTTGGTTCTGTATTTTCTCCCTCACATACTATCAGTATAGTGGGTCGTTCAATCATTGCAGGTTCAATTCTTTCCAAGTTGGGTTCGCCGCGTCTGCTTGCTTTTAAAGTGTGCTTGTGTTTTTCTCTGTCAGCAATTTGTGCGGCTTTTTTATTTTTCATCTTCATCATCTGGCCGCGATTAGTTTTTTATGGATTAAATCTTCAAATGATTCAAGAAATGGAATAGCACCATATTTCCCCCGGATGTAGTTTTCTTCAAAAGCTTCTGATTTTCTAACTTCATCCGATTTGAAATCGGCTAACGAATAAAGTCGAGCTTCGCCAAATTTATCCTTTTCAGTAAACCACACCTGATCTCTTCTAAACAGACCGGAGCTTAATAAATTCGTATCGTGGGTGTTGAAAATAAGTTGGGCATTATTCGGATTTAGCTCCTTCGAGTTGAAGAGAGATACAAGTTTGCAAATTAAGTTCGGATGTAACTTCGAATCCAATTCATCAATAACAAGTGAATAACCGTTTTCAATGACATTTAATACGGGCCCGGTTAAAGCAAAAAACTTTCGTGTACCCGATGATTCATCTTTATCCATTGAGAAATTAATGATCTCGATGAGTTCTTTCGAATTACTATATTTCTTGTGCGAGGTAAGAATGTCTGAAAAAAATTCAGTATTTTCTTCTTTTGATTCTTTAATTAGCTTGTCCCTTAGTTCTTTAGGCATATCTTTTGGGAGGGTATCTAAATCTAACAGTTCAAGTTTAATATCCTGAATTCCCAAATCGGCAGCTTTAAGCAATTCCAGTATTTTTTGTTTGTGCAAAGGGTCTTTAGTTCTGGCCATTGTGTAGCCCTGATATCCCTCTTCCCGGAGTCCTGATAGCGTTTTCAAATTCTTAAACCATTCAATTACATGAATGGCAGTACCATCGTTGAGTTGAGCTGCCAACGACAATAGTAGCGCATTATCGCGCACCAGTCCTTCTTTTACACCAATAGAACCTTTGGTAAAACTGCGTGGGTGTAACTCGAATTTTTGCAATTCGCGGTAGAATAGCTCAACTTCTTTAGTTTTGGGTTTATGATAGAGCCATTCCGAAACAACTCTATTTCGATCAACCTCAAAACCATAGCGATACATGATGTTTTGATGCGTAAAAATAACTTCAAACTCGCTGGGTTCGTTCTCGCTTTCGTTGTTAAGTCGATATGGCTCTACATCAATTTCATCGCCTTTTTGACTTTCGCGCGACGAACTGATTGTAAAATGGCGCATAAATCTAAGCGCCTCCATGAATTTACTTTTACCACTTGCGTTAGCTCCGTAAATTACTGCACTTTTGAGAACCCGTAGATTAAATTTCGCATCTTCCGAAATATTCTCTGTTTCTCTTTCTTTATCGTAATTTGAAGCAATAAGGCTTAACGTGGCCCTTTCTTTAAAGGTTTTAAAATTTCGAACCGTAAATTGAATCAGCATAATAAGAGATGTTTTTGCATTTATTCTGTAAATGTATGATTTATTTTACATGAATAAGAGTTTTGACTTATTTTTCTTGTACTTTTTTATCGATAGCTTCACTGCCCTAGTGATGGCTTCACTCAAAGTGAAGCCATCACTAATCCAATTCTCATGTGTACGTTTTGCCATTTTTTATCCACGTTTATCATGATGTGGGTAATTTATGCCTGAATTTACCTATATGCAAATTGTCGAGGGTAAATTTGCCCAAATGAAGCCATCAATCTTATTATACTATCAAAATTCAATAAACTCTTTAGCTCTTTCTTTATTTATAAGTTTTCCATTTCTTAAACCGTAATAATCGCGATACGACGAAAATTCCCAATCCTCCGGTCGTTTAACTATTCTTGCTTCAACAGGATTGTTATGTATATAATTCCAGCAAATTTTTGGGTATTCAAGTTCCGGATTACTTATATTAATCATTGTGCCTTGAGATGTATTAAAAAATGATGGTGTAATTCCTTCAATTTTTGTGATGCATTCGGCTTTAGTGGGAGTTCTAAAAAGCGATCCTGTTCTGTTTTCTTGTTTATTGATTGCTCGCGTGTAAGTTCGCAATTGCAATCCGATTGAGTCGTTTAAGGTGCGCTTTTTTGCTTGCGCTATTGAAGGTTTCACTTGGAGTGAAGCCTTCAATCCTTTCGCAGTGAAACAGTCAGTATCAGCAACTTCAACTTCAATATCATGAACATAGACCATAAAATGAAAATGATTTGGCATTAAGCACCAGGCCAGAATATCGACGTATGGGAACAAATACTCGCCCGATTTTTTTAAAAAGAAAAGATAGTTGTCACGATTGAAGAAAATCTTCTGCCTGTTGTTTCCCTGATTGTAAATATGATACAAGTTGTTTGTTTCTAATATCATGATTTTTAATATTTTATTGATGGTTCTCTAGTGATGGCTTCACTTTGAGTGAAGCCATCACTTCTAAATCACTTTTCTTCAAATATTTTTTCAAACCACTTCCATGCAACCTTATAATCGTCCACTCTATCACATTTATCAAACGGGGCGTAGTAGGTGATTTGCTGGCCCTGGTACAATTCGCTTTTGGTGATGGTGTGGGTATAGCTGTCGCCTGATTTTAGGGTGCGCTGGTTGGCTACCTCAGTGAGGGCGCCACTTGGAGTGGCACTCTCACTCTCGCAGCTTATTTTTTCCCATTCGGAGCGGTCGATGCCCACGCCGTTTAAACCTTTGCTGCAGGTGAAAATGATGTTGCCACGTTGGTCGTACCAGGTGTCGTCTTCGTTTTGCTGGAGGACGGGGAACTGCACATTGTAAATCAAAATCAGCTCATCGAGGGTTAAGCCAAGCGCCATGGCGGTAATCACATCAATTTCGACCAAGGCCAAGCGGCGCTCGTACCAGTTGCGCAGTGGTGTGCTCCATTGCCAGTTGGGTGTAAGCGTGTTAAATGGTTTTAAGCGGCTATCTGGTTTGCTCCATTGGTCGTGTACAAAAGCATCCTGCCAGCTTTCTTCCCACAAGGGGGCGTAATATTTATTCAGACAATTCAACTGAAGTGTGCGGCTGAAAAGTTGGGGCTTGTATTTGGCTTCAATTCCTAATGGGAAAGCTGACAAACGACTATCTGTTAGATTTGTAGCACCAACTGTTTTTATAAAAAAATCCATTACAATAGACGAACACAACGCAGTCAGCTCAACCAGATTTTTATTTTCCTTGAAAATCACTGAAATTACTCCATTTGTATGAGTTGTATATGGCAACAAAATTGCAACAAACAAAGTTCTTTCGTTGGGCTGACCCAACATCTTACGAAAGCCAACTTTATAATAATCAATCCAATTATAAAAAGTGTCTTCTTCGTTGCTATTTTTCTTTCCAGTTTTAAATCCCTTAATCAGCTTCGGAAAAGCTTGGGCGTTTTGATCTGGAATATAATTTGTTCGCGCCACAAAATCCTCATCGATAAGATGATGATCAATAATATCATAATCTGAACTAAGGATACAATTTTCAATCGGTGTTTTGTAAATTGGATTTGAAACAAAAAAATGAGGTCCACTATAAATAAATTCATAGTTCTCAATATCCGGAAATTTAGTAGCACGTTGTATTGTTCCATTATTTACATCATTAGTTTCATGCCAACCTTCAGTTATCCTTGTCTCAAAATTCTGGATGGATGTTTTAAAACTACTTAGTTTTTTCAATACGCTAATTATCAATTCAGAATGTATAGAAACCAATTTTGCGATTTCTCCATTTTGAGAGTTCTCGAAAGTATTAGCCATAATTTTCAAAACCTTTTCAGTAAAGTGTACTACCCTGTCTGAATGTGGTTTGATGTTCCAAACATATTTTCCAGAGATTTCATCTTTAATTTTAACACCTCCAGCAGTACCACTTTGATTTGGGATAAAAGAAGGGACAATTGTGGATGGTTGAAATAGATTAGAAATTGAATAGAATGAGACTTCAGATTTATTTCCAGAATAGATATTCGCGCCAAATATATTATGATGGTCAATTTCAGAAAAGAGCATCAATCTATTTTGAAACTGAAAATGAAATTTTAATCGTTTATATATTTCCTTGCGTAACGGCTGTCCGTTGGGGTCATCGTAGACACCTTCGGGGTGGAGCAATCCCATATAACCTTGAGGAGCTGTTAATGAAAATCCGTTCTCCAGCACACATTTATACAGATTGGTTTGTTGCCCTTTCAGCAAAGGGTAGTTTTGCATAGCATTCATAAACATTCCAGAACTTTCAATTCCAATATTCTCTTCGTAGTATCCTTCTTTCTGGTCTTCAACTGTCAAATAAGATTCCTGCAATTTACGAACCTGTGGGGCTGTGGTTTTCCGGATGGAAACTTCAGGAAATTGCTCGGCAATAATATCTTTCTCCTCAAACAAAAGCTTCAGCCACGGCGGATTTCCCACCACCACATCAAAACCACCCCGGTTTTTAAACACTTCCAAAAATTCGAGTTCGTGGTGGAAAAAGCGGTGTTGGTTGCGCAGGGTTTCCGCGGTTCTCAAGCGGTTTTCGGTTCCAAACAAAGTTGATTGGTCGGCAGCGTGTTTCCGTATGTTTTCTAAAATGGAAGTGGCATCGGCATTTTCGCCAATAGCGTTCAGGTCAATACCCAATATGTTTTCAATCTCGTTGTACCATTGGTCGCGGGTAGGTAAATCGTGTGCCTGGCGGGCATCCCAAAACCAAAGGCTGCACCAGTAATCCATTACCATCCGCAATTTGTAAAATGGCGCCGTTCGGGCATTGCGGCTTGCGGCCAGCAGTTCTTTTTCGTCGTAGCGTTTAATCGAGATTTGTTCGGTTTCCTGTCCGTACACCAAATAGGTACTCGTGGTGCCTTTTATCACCAATTTTATTTGTTTGTAATGCTCGTCGAGCAAGGTGTCAATTACTTTACTCAGCTTTTCGAGCCGGTTACATTCGGTGGTAGTTAGTGGTTTTTTAAACTCCTTTTTCCATTCGGTAATCCCACGCTTCTGTGCATCGGTAAATTCTTCTTTAATCAGTTTAATGTCAGCCGAAGCCAGCATGTTTTCGTCGGGCAGCAGGAAATGGTAAAACTGGTTTGGTTTTCGGTTCAGTTTTCCGTCTTTCAGCCAAATCACCCGTTTTGGGGCTTTGGTCCACCAGGCTTTTGCCAGAGGCGTATTGCGCTGTTTCTGGGTTCCTTCAGCCGGGTATTCTACATTTACATCTTTCAGGTCGTACACCTTTAGCCAGCAACCCACCACGGCATTTCCCACGCCCAGGCGGTGGGCAAAGAAAGGCGTTTCCATATTTCGGTGCATACAATTGAGCCACAACGAAAGTTTGCCCAGTTCAACAGCCGTTGGGTTTAAATCGACGCCATACACATTGTTGGCTGCTATGTAAGCTTT
>JBBRHJ010000047.1:0-16546 GCA_038222885.1 Bacteroidales bacterium
ACTTTGAATTAATGCAATATTAGGTTAAATTCCATTAATTATAAATTATTTTACATCAATTTAATATAACTTTGCCAACACAATGAAACGATCGACTATTTACATATTAATCATTTCGATGGTAGTTACTTTTGTAGGACTCATAAGCCTGCAAGCGCGCTACGTACGTATAAATGCTGAAATGATTGAGAATCAGTTCAATGAGAGTGTAAAGCGAAGTCTGTTTCAAACTGTAATTTTGGTGGAAGAAAACGAAGCTTTACAATACTTGGGGCAAACATTGGAGGGAATTGATTACAGTTCTAATAAAAATAGTTTACTTACATTGAGCAATTCCACTCCTCTTCAAGCCAATATCGACAGCATGACAGGGAAATTGAAATTGACTTCAGACAAACTTCAACATCCAAGTCTATTGCTTTCAACAAGGCACGGCAAAGCTACCATCGAAGAAACATCGAGGTTTTTACAGGAAAAATTTAAACAAAATTTCTCTCGTTCAAAAACTATTCTCGACCAAGCGGTATTTCGTTGGCTAAAAGAATCGGACAATAAGGAGATTAGTGAACGTGTTGATTTTGAGGAATTAAATTCAATTTTAGAAAAAGTACTTATTAATAATGGTGTCGATTTGCCATTTTATTATGCGGTGGTCAACAAACAAGGACAAACGATTTTCAAGTGTAAAAAAGACTTTTATAAAACATCGTTGAATAAAAACAACAATGTTTATACACAAAGATTATTCCCTTCTGAAGATACTAATTCACCGGTTTATTTGCAAATAACTTTTCCAACGAAGCAAAACTATATTCTTAATTCAATGAATTTATTGTTGCCTTCGGTCTTACTTGTTTTGGTCATTTTATGTATCTTTATAGTAGCTATTATTATCATATTCAAGCAGAAACAGCTGAATAATATGAAAAATGACTTTGTTAATAATATGACACATGAGTTCAAAACTCCTATATCGAGCATATCGTTGGCTTCGCAAATGCTACAAGACCCAAGCGTGGGTAAAACGCCGCAAACTCTCCAACATATATCAAATGTGATCAGGGATGAGACCAAGCGGTTAGGATTTATGGTTGAGAAAGTGCTTCAAATGTCAATTTTTGAAAAAGACAAATCAATCTTAAATGTCAAAGAGCTTGATATTAACCACCTTATCACAGAGATTGTCAATAATTTTTCGCTCAAAGTGACTAACAAAGGTGGACAGATAACAACCAAACTTAATGCAAAAAATTGTATTGCTCTGGTCGACGAAGTACATTTTACCAATGTGTTATTTAATTTGATGGATAATGCATTGAAATACAGCGATAAACCATTACTGTTAAGCGTAGAAACTCATAACGATAAGGATAAATTGCAAATTAGCATAGAAGACAATGGAATAGGAATGAATAAGGAGGATCTCAAACGAATTTTTGAGAAGTTCTATAGGGTTTCCACCGGAAACCTTCACAATGTAAAGGGTTTTGGACTCGGTTTGGCTTACGTAAAAAAAATCGTGAGCGAACACAGAGGGACTATTAAAGTTGAAAGCGAAATTAATATCGGAACAAAATTTATTATAACAATACCAACACTAAAAAATTAAAGATTATGACAGACGAAAAAGTTAAAATTTTACTTTGCGAAGATGATGAGAATCTTGGCATGTTATTGAGAGAATATTTACAAACTAAGGGTTACGATGCAGATTTACAGCCAGATGGAGAAGCCGGATACAAGGCTTTTTCACGCAATAAATATGATTTGTGCGTGTTTGATGTAATGATGCCTAAGAAAGATGGGTTTGCGCTTGCAGCCGATGTTCGTGCAATGAATGCCGAAGTGCCTATCATATTTCTGACTGCTAAGTCGATGAAAGAAGATATTCTTCAAGGCTTCAAATTGGGTGCTGACGATTATTTGTCAAAACCATTCAGCATGGAAGAATTGCTCTATCGTATCGAGTCGATTTTACGTCGCGTAAGAGGTAAAAAAGCCAAAGATATCGTTATTTATAATATCGGTGGTTTTATATTCGATGCTCAAAAACAATTACTTACTTTCGATGGTGAATCAAAAAAACTTACCACCAAAGAATCAGAATTGCTTAACTTGTTAGCAGCTAACGCCAATAGTATTTTGGAACGTAATTTTGCGTTGAAAACTATTTGGGTGGACGATAACTACTTCAATGCTCGCAGTATGGACGTGTATATCACCAAATTACGTAAATTATTGAAAGACGATCAGAATGTAGCCATTATCAATATTCACGGTAAGGGATATAAATTGATTACTCCACAAGTAAAAGAAGATTAAGAATTAAAATTCTGTCTCACTATAAAAAAAACCGCAGATGATGCGGTTTTTTTTGTAATATCTAACTGTAATGCTTGAAATTGATGCAAAAAAAGCAGCAGTGAGGGTTTTGTATTTTTATGAGATTTTTAGTTCTTTCGAAAAATTATATTATCGCAGTTACTCGTTCGGTAACAACCATATAATATTTTGCGAAATTTTCGTCTTTCATGTGTTGTACGAGTTCTTTTTGCCATGTACCAGCTTCTTCCGACAAGGCCATTAATTTTTTATTATTCTCCAGATGTTCAGAGTCTTTTTTCTGAAATTTAGCCATTGAATGAAAATCACCTAGCCATTTTTCATATTTATTCATGAACTTCTTTTGTTCTTCAGTCAAAGGAAATTCTTCCTTCTTATTCTGAATAATTTCGGAAACCTCTGAAAATGAATTGGTAGCTACAACAGTTGCACCAACTGCTAAACCTAGTTTTTTCAGAAAGTCTCTTCGGGTTGATTCATATCCATCCATAATTGACCTAGTATTTTTATATTAATAATTTCAGATTAATTTCAATTTTACAACTTTAATGATTACAATTGAATTTACCAGTAAATTGTTCATTTTTAATCGTCATTTTTATTGTTTAGTGATTGTTTTTTTTAAGAATCTAACTTCTATTTTCAGTTATTTCAAATATATTATGAAATTCTTATATTGTTCTATTTCAACAAAATAAATGTTAGAAAAAATCCCAAAATGTAAAATCCAGTAAGTTTCAATTTTAAAATACTTTTTGATTCAAATCCGATAATTATTCGATTTCAAATCTTATTTTTAATATTTAATTTTTGCTTAGTTGAATAATATGGTATTGTAAGCAACCCACGTATTTACAGCAATATATTTACCCACAAGATTGCTGTAGAACCAATCTGTTTAAGTAAAGCCATTCATTTTTTAGAATCAGAAACTGTTCATTTCAATTAGCATTTGTTTGTGATTGTTACATATTTGAAGTTATTTTCAAAAAAAAAGTTGCAAAATAAAATCTTTATTCTATATTTGCATTCTACAAAATAATACTTACAAATAAACTATATATCTTGTTTTGTTGTTAAAAATGTATTGCTTTCATTAAATACAACACTGTACTTTTATACTCTACTTAATAGTTTACAGAATGATTGATAAAGAAGAAAAGCCTAAGAATAAACGCCGAGAATTTTTACAACAATTAGGAATAATTGGCGTAGGTTCAGTTTTAGGGGGTGCTGCAATTTTTGCCGGTTTCAATTACGATAAAAAGAAGACACAAGGTCAACGAATTCGGGTACTAACTGCTGAAAATGAATTGCTTGAAATAGAAAAGAGCGATACAACCAAGGTTATAAAAACAAATTACGAAAATCTCACTTATCTCCAAAAACAAGGCAGGGACGGTATAGAAGGCACAAGATGGGTGATGGTAATAGACCTTTCGAAGTGTAGAAATGCTCGCAAATGTATGGCTGCTTGTCAAAATGCACACCACTTACGACCTGAACAACACCACATTAACGTTCTGAAAATGGAGGAAACCGAAAATACTCCTCCTTACTATATGCCCAAACCTTGTCAACATTGCGATAATCCGCCTTGTACTGCTGTTTGTCCTGTAGATGCAACTTTTAAACGCCCTGATGGAATTGTGTTAATAGACAACGAACGTTGTATCGGATGTCGTTTTTGTATAGCTGCTTGTCCTTACAGTGCCCGTGTATTCAACTGGGCTGAACCATTGAATGCACAAGTTGACAAAGATTTGGTGTACAATGTAGAGTTAAATGTGCCACAAAAGAAAGGTACTATTAGTAAATGCCTTTTCAGTGCCGATAGACTACGCATAGGTAAATTGCCTTATTGTGTCTCAGCCTGTCCTAATGGGGTTTATTATTTTGGCGACGAAAATGAGGATTCTGTTACTAATGGTACCACTAAAGAAACAGTACGATTCAAGAAATTGCTTGCTGATAACGGTGGGTATACCTTGATGCCTGAATTGGGAACTAAACCAAGAGTTTATTACTTGCCTCCGAAAGGAAAAGAATATCCTTTTCAAGAAAGTGACAGACCAGAAGCCGAAGAGCGACTTCATCACGACCACGTTTAACGACTATGCGTTTTTTCATTTAATTATAATGCTAATCTTGAATTTATAATAATATGATTGATCATTCAAAAATTGACAAAATCACCTCCGATTTACTTCAACCCATACGATTGAATAAAAGTTTTTTTGCATGGATGGGCTTTTTAAGTGTTGCTTTGGTGATTTGCATGGGTGCATACGTGAAGCAATTAACCGATGGGATGGTGGTTACTGGCTTAGGTGATTACATTTCATGGGGAATGTACATCTCCAATTTCGTATTTTTTGTTGCCACAAGTTTAATCGGAATGTTGATAAGTGCTGTGCTGGGTCTTTCGGGAGCAAAATGGGCCGCTCCATTATCGCGAATTGCTGAAATTATAGCCTTGGCGTTTGCAGCCGTTGCAGGATTGGTAATTGTGATGGACATGGGTCGCCCTGACAGATTATTAAACGTATTTATACATGGCCGTATTCAATCGCCTATTGTTTGGGACGTAACCGTGGTTACTATTTATGTATTGTTAAGTGCCCTCTTTTTGTACATTCCTTTGATTCCCGATTTGAAAATTTGTGCTGATAAACTTAAAAATTCACCACCATTTGCACGTAAAATTTACCAATTATTGTCATTAAACTGGAACAATACTCCTGAACAGCAAGTAATTATAAAAAAAACGACGAGAGCATTGTCCATCTTTATCATTCCTGTAGCACTTGCCATTCACACAGTTACATCTTGGTTGTTTGCCAATACCACAAGGGTAGGTTGGGATTCGACTATATTTGGGCCATATTTCGTTACAGGTGCATTTGTAGCTGGTACTGCAGCGGTGATTATAGGAATGTTTTTTTATCGCACTAATTATAAATTACAGGATTATATCACCCTTTCGCATTTCGATAAAATAGGGAAACTGTTGGTCTTGGTATCGTTAGTTTATCTTTATTTTAATTTGAATGAGTATTTAGTACCTTGGTATAAAATGAAAAAATTTGATGCCATGCATTTGAATGCGTTATTCCTTGGAAAACATGCTGTTATGTTTTGGTCGGTTCAAATTTTAGGTCTTATATTACCTATAATCCTTTTGCTGTTTAAAAAAATACGTACACCATTTCCTATGCTAATCATCGCCATTTTTGTAATTGTTGGTGCATGGTTCAAACGCTTTATTATAGTATCGCCGACTTTGGAACATCCATTCTTACCCATTCAGAATGTGCCGCTAAATTTTAAAGTATATACTCCTACTTTAATCGAAATTTTGGTTACTATTGCCCCATTTATTATGGTTTTGATGATAATAACCATTTTGTCTAAAGTGATACCTATTGTTTCGATACACGAAACTATTGAAGAATTGGAAGAAAAAAACTTATAATATCGTTCGATTAATTTGACAAATTATGCAGAGTAAAAATATTATCCCTCGAATTCTTTTATCATCTTTATTAACTATAGTCTTTTCAATAAGCACTTTCGCAGCGGACTGGAATGTGCCTGCCGACAAAAAAGCAAAAAATAGTTTTATAAAATTTGATAATTCAACAGCAAAAAATGGACAAGTGAATTACCAAAAAAACTGTGCTTCTTGTCACGGTGATATTGGTAAAAATAATAGTTTAAAGTCCTTAAATCCTATTCCACCAGATTTATCTACAAAAAATGCTCAAAATCTGACCGATGGAGAACTATTTTACATCTTAAATATAGGTAGGGGATTAATGCCCAGTTTTAAGAATATATTGTCCGAAAAAGAACGTTGGGAAGTAATATCCTACATACGAAGTTTCAATAGCAGTTATGTTCAAGTGCTTTCAAAAACCGACCCATCAAAAAGTGAGTTGGTAAAGATTAATGTTCAATTTGATGACGCGAAACAACAATTTCGAGTGCGAGTAACATTAGCCGAGAAAGTTGGAATTATCCCATTGAAAGATGCTGAAGTATCACTTTTTGCAAAACGATATTTTGGCAAATTGCAAATAGACAACACATTACGCACAGATGTTGATGGTTATGCAAACTTTAAATTTATAAAAGATCTACCAGGTGATAAAACCGGGAATATTAATTTTATTGTAAATGTAAACGATGAAGTATATGGTGAAATAGTTTCTGAAAGTATTATTAAAGTTGGCATTCCTACTGATAAACCAGCTTTAAATGAACAAAGAGCGATTTGGAATGTATTGACTAAAGCACCAATATGGATAATATTACTTTATGTGGCAGGTATAATGACTTTTGCTGTATTTTTGTTGTTCCTTTTGTACAATTTAATGAAAATATATAAAACCGGTAATAAAAAATAATAGCATGAAAAACCTGACAATCATCGGACGTATTCTATTTGCCTTACCTTTTGGCATTATTGGATTAAATCATTTCCTTTTTACTGAAATTTATTTAGGAATGCTCACATCGTTTATACCTGAAGGTGTATTCACCATATTCATGACTGGAGCAGTTTTAATTGGAGCTAGTATCAGTATCATTTTAAATAAATATATAAAAATTGCCTGTTTTACTTTAGCAGCTTTGTTATTTATTTTTATTGTTACAATTCATATTCCAGGGTTGTTTAGTTCCGACTTAAAAACTACTCAATTTGCATTAATGCAATTGTTGAAAGATACTGGTTTGATGGGTAGTGCATTAATGATAGCTGCTTTCTATGATAAAATTAATATAGAAAATTAGTCAATACTCTTCTGTTTATCATACTTGTAATAAAGCTTTATGAACTAACTATTCAGTATAAATCATTTATAATTTAGTAGAATCTAGCTAAACTCAGAAACTCAAAAAACATACAACTATATTTAAGTATTGGATTGAAAATGAATTATAAAACCATCACAAACCGAATTTATTTATGAAAAAAACATTAAAGCAGGCTCTTAGCAAAGTACGCGAGCATATAGAGCTTTCTCAAAATCTCCAGCACTTTGAGAACTTTGGGAGTCGTAATTTCAACATTAAAAAAGTGGTATTTCTGCTAGTTCTAAGTTCAGGTTTCCTATTTGGTCAGCTCAACGCTCAAATTGATCAATCGCCAGAAGTGGCTGTAATAGAACACCTTGGTGACACCATTCCTTTAGGACTTCAATTCTTGAATGAAAACGCAGAGAAAGTAACACTAAAACAATTAATTAACAAACCTACTATTCTGTCCTTTGTCTATTTTGATTGTCCTGGACTTTGCAGCCCACTATTAGAAGGTGTTGGAAAAGTGATAAAAAAAACAGATTTAGTCTTAGGTGTTGATTATCAGGTGATCACAATAAGTTTTAATTTCAGAGATACACCTGAAAAAGCCAAAGAAAAAAAGGACAGATTCACCGATCGTTACTCTAAAGGACACGAAGATGGTTGGATATTTCTTACAACCGATAGTACTACTATTTTCAAAATTACAGACGCTACAGGGTTTAAAACTAAAGCAGTAGGATTGGATTTTATACATCCATCGGCTATCATAGCAGTTAGCCCAACTGGGATGATAACTCGGTATTTATACGGTATAGAGTTTTTGCCTATCGATTTTAAAATGGCTATAATCGAAGCGAATAAAGAGCAACCAAGAACTTCGATACAGAAAATATTAATGGTATGTTACACCTATGACGCTACAAACAAACGCTTTGCACTCGACATAACAAAAATAGCAGGAATAATCATTGTTTTCTTCCTACTTGTTTTTGTTGTTGCATTTTTAATTAAACCAAAGAAAAAAAATAAAGAATGAACAACAGCACAGAAAAAATAGAATATGTAAGTTTTCTTGATTACAAGGGAAAATACAAAGGTTTTCTCGGTTGGATAATGGCAACTGACCATAAAAGGATAGGGCTAATGTATATGTATGCCATCATGACCTTTTTCTTTATTGGTGCTTTTTTAGGACTACTGATGAAATTGGAGTTGATAGCACCTGGCGAAACAATAATGAAAGCACAAACCTATAATGGTGTTTTCACGCTTCACGGAATATTGATGATTTTCATGGTAGTAATTCCAGGACTATCAGCCGTTTTTGGAAATTTCTTTTTGCCGATTTTAATAGGTGCAAAAGACGTCTCGTTTCCAAAGTTGAATCGTTTATCTTTTTGGATTTTTATTGTTGGAAGTATTATGGCAGTTGCTTCGCAATTGTTGAAAGATGGACCTCCTGATACTGGTTGGACATTTTATGCTCCTTATAGTACCGCTACTGGCACAAATGTAATTATGGCCACTGCTGCTGCATTTGTATTGGGTTTTTCATCCATTTTAACGGGTTTGAACTTTATTGTTACTATACACCAATTGAGAGCTCCTGGCATGAGATTTTTCAATATGCCATTATTTCCATGGGCTTTGTATGCAACAGCATGGATACAATTACTCGCTACTCCAGTGATTGGAATAACTCTTTTGATGCTTATTGCCGAACGACTATTTGGAATTGGATTTTTCGATCCTGCTTTAGGAGGTGATCCACTTTTATTCCAACATTTATTCTGGATTTATTCTCATCCAGCAGTGTATGTAATGATGTTGCCTGCAATGGGTGTAATTACTGAAATCATTCCAACATTTTGTCAACGGCAAATTTATGGTTACAAAGCCATAGCCATTTCGAGCTTGGCCATTGCAGGTGTTGGGTTCTTGGTTTGGGGACATCACATGTATACCTCAGGCATGAGCGATAATGCACGATGGCTCTTTTCGCTGTTGACATTTATCGTAGCTGTACCGAGTGCTATTAAGGTATTCAATTGGATTACAACCATGTATAAAGGTTCAATTGATATTCAACCACCGTTTCTTTATGCTTTAGCTTTCATTTTCTTATTTATTATTGGTGGAACTACTGGTTTATTACTGGGTTCGGTAGCCACTAATGTTCAAGTTCATGATACAGCTTTCGTTGTTGCCCATTTCCATTATATCATTTTTGGCGGTATGGGTTTCGCATTTTTTGCTGCCATCCATTATTGGCTTCCAAAAATGTATGGTAGAATGTATAATATTAAAAATGCAAATATTGCTTTGGTAATCAATTTTATAGGCTTTAATTTGCTCTATTTTCCTCAATTTATTATTGGAATTGAAGGAATGCCTCGTAGGTATTTTGATTATCCTGTTCAATTTCATCCTGCTCAAATATTTTCATCTATTGGTGGTTTTATTCTGGTTTCGGGATTAATCTTCATGGTATACAATTTAGTGCAAGGAGCAAAAAAAGGACCTAAAGCACCCAATAATCCTTGGAATGGATCTACCTTAGAATGGACATTGCCCTCACCACCATCATTAGAAAATTTTGACGAAGAACCTACGATTAAAGAAAATCCATACGATTACAAATAATTTTTATAAATAAAATATAGATAAACAATTAATTATCAAATCTACTTTATGAGTGACCACCTACATATTGAAGAACATAGAGACGATGAGGCCTCCAAATTAGGGATGTGGCTCTTTATATTCACCGAATTATTGCTGTTTGGAGGACTATTTCTGGTTTATTCCATCTTTAGGGCCCAATATCACACAGCATTCCACGAAAGTAGTTTAGAGCTAAACGTTACGATAGGTGCTATAAATACCGTTGTTTTACTTTTTAGCAGTATGACGATTGCCATGGCACTGACCGCAATACAAAAAAACACGCCAAAAACAGCGTTGATTTATATTGGTATTACTTTGTTTTGCGCAGCGATATTCCTCGTTAATAAATATTTTGAATGGGGTCACAAAATTGAGCATGGCTTATATCCTGGTTCCGATTTAATGCCATTACTTGATAGAGGTCACCTTTTGTATTTTAGTTTATATTTTTTCATGACTGGGTTGCATGCCTTGCATATCCTTATTGGCATGACTTTGTTGATAGTATGTTATTTTCAAGTAAAAAGTAAAAAAATTCATAGCAAAGACTATGTGTTGCTCGAAAATGGAGCTCTATATTGGCATTTGGTAGATTTAATTTGGATTTTCTTATTCCCATTAATGTATTTAATTACCTAATCCAGACAAGGCAGAGTAAAGAACAAAGAGTAAAGAATAAAGAATAAAGAGTAAAGAATAAAGAATAAAAAGTAGAAGGCTTAGGCAAAGGCAAAGGATTGAAGATTTTCAAAAGACAATAGACAAAAATAAGAGAACCGTGACATAGACAAAAAAGAATTATGACAATTGGATAATTGGAAATATTTTTTGTTGAAATTAATTGAGTTCATTATCATCGGAAATAACATACCGTTTGTGATTTATATTATATTGACTTAAAATAGGCTTTTCTTTGTGCTTGATTCTAATGTCATTTATTTAACAATATATATAGTTGAGTTGATTATCTATTAAATGGAACTAAAAATTATAAAATTATGGCAAATAACAGCACTCATATCATTGAATATAAAACACTTTCGTTGATTCTGTTAGTACTTTTGTTTCTTACTTTTGTAACTATTTCAATAACAGCTGTTCATTTAGGAGCATTTACAGTAACAGTAGCCTTATTGATTGCCGGACTAAAAGCCTTTTTGGTGCTTTCAAATTTCATGCACTTGAAATACGAAAGTTTATTGCTTCGTATATTGGTTGCAATGGTTTTTTTACTTTTCGCAATAATTGTTGTCATTACCTTTGTTGACTATGCCTTCAGATAATTGATTTTCTGAAGTAGAGCTACTTTTCTCATTTGTGTAATTTTGTAGGGTAGCTGTTTAATAATACACTCAAAAGTAAAAAATGAGAAACCCAAAACGATACTTTTGAATTTCTTTGAACCTAAAACAGATAGACAGCTAAAGGAATTAGGGCTCAATGAATAAATTGTAAAAAAAAATTTTAAATAAAAAAGTTATGTTCAGTAACGCATCAAATTTTGTTCACGGAGTAGATTCAGCATTTCTGATAATTACAGGAATATCTGTTTTTTTTCTAGTGTTTCTTACTGGTTTAATGATCTATTTTGTAATAAAGTACAATAAGAAAAAAGGAAAACCTGCCGTTCAGATAAAAGATAATTCGCTATTGGAAATCACATGGATTACCATCCCGATGATTCTTGTTCTGTATATGTTTTATATTGGTTGGAAAGGATTTTTACCCATGCGTGAAGTACCTGCCAATTCATTACAAGTAACTGCCGTGGCATCAATGTGGAAATACGAATTTGAATATCCAGGGAATAAACAATCGGACACCTTGGTAGTACCCATCAATAAAGCGGTAAAAGTGAATTTAGCATCGAAAGATGTATTGCATGGTTTTTCTATTCCATCTTTCAGAATAAAGGAAGATATGGTGCCACAAAAATCCAATTATTCGTGGTTTATACCTGGCGAATTTGGCGAATATGATTTGTTTTGTACGGTTTATTGTGGTGTGAGTCATTCCTATATGAATGCAATTGTTAAAGTTGTAAGTCAAGAAGATTTTGATAAATGGTTAAAAGCCCTACCCGAAAAAAAGGCAGATAATTCATTGGGATTAAAATTATTGGAAAAAAATGGTTGTATTGCTTGTCATACCATTGATGGTAAAAAATCAGTAGGGCCATCCTTCAAAGGGATTTACGGTGAAAGCAGTGAAGTAACTTCCAATGGAGTTAGCAAAAAAATAACAGTTGATAGTACTTATATCGAATCATCTATATACGACCCCAATAAAGATGTTGTTGTTGGTTATCCACAAGGAGTAATGAAATCGTACAAAGGCATCATCACTGAAAAAGAGATAATTCAAATTACAGCCTATCTGAAATCGTTGAATGAATGAAAGAATACCTCAAAACTCTATTAGCTTTTACAAAATACCGTGTTTCCATTGCAGTTTCGTTTACAACTATTACTGGTTATGTAGTATATACCAGCAGTTTCGACCTTAATGCACTATATCTTGCATTTTCCATTTTTATACTTGCAGGTGGTTCGAGTGCCTTGAATGAATGTCAGGAAAGTAAATACGATGCCATGATGGATCGAACAAAGAATCGACCTATTCCGTCGGGTAAAATTTCGCAAAGGCATGGTTGGATTGTTTCATGGTTGTTCGTCGTAGTGGGAATAGCCATGATGTATTTTATTTTCAACGAAGTAACTGCTTTGCTTGGAATTGCCAATTTAATTTGGTACAACCTGATTTATACCCATTTAAAACGAATAACTCCTTTTGCCGTTGTGCCAGGTTCCATGGTTGGAGCTATACCTGTTTTAATGGGTTGGACTGCTGCCGGCGGTTATGTGTTCGATGTAACTATTGTATTTATTGCTTTCTTCTTATTTATTTGGCAAATTCCTCATTTTTGGTTATTGATGCTAAAATACGGCGAGCAATACGAAAAGGCAGGATTTAAAACCATCAATCAAGCCCTAAATCCTCAAAATTTAAAATTAGTAATTTTTGCTTGGGTGCTGGCAACTTCATTCTCGTCTATCATTGTCCCTTTATTTTTAGTAAATGTATCACTGCCCTTCTTTCTTATTATTTTTGCTTTAAACTTATCGTTTATAGCCATTTTCACTAAGTTATCATTTGGGAATGTAGCAGAACTAAATTTCAAAAAATCTTTTATTAGCATCAATATTTACATGATGCTATTTATGTTACTATTGATTTTCTATCATTTGGTAGTATAGCTGCTCAAATTTAGTTTGCAAGCTTAGAAAATTGTTTAGTTTGTGGCTAAAATAAATCTATAAATAACTGATAATTAAGTATAATGGATGGAATAGTAGCAAAATGAGTTAACTGAATTTAGCTGCAATTTCTTCTAAACTTAATATTACCATGATCGCTTTTCCATTCGGAGTAAAATTAGGATGGTTGCAAGCAAAAAGTCGGTCAATGAGGTCAGTCATCTCCTCATTACTAAGGTATTGACCCGTTTTAATTGAGCTGGCTTCGGCTAATGACAAAGCAATTATTTCATGTATTTCGTCGGTGCTATTACTTGCTGTAGTTTTTATTTTCTCAATCAATCCTTTCAAAAGTTCCAACATACTTTCTGTACCAAAATGAGATGGAACTCCCGTAATTTCAAAGTCTGTTGCGTTGGATTTATTGAACTCAAAACCCAAAGATTTCAACTCAGGAATAAGTGGTTCAAAATGAAGTAAATCGTCCTGATTCAGTGCCAACATTTCAGGAAAAAGTATTTGTTGAGATGGAGCATATTGTTGTTTCAATTCCTTCATATAAGTTTCAAACAATATGCGTACATGTGCTCTGTGCTGATCTATCATCATCATGCCCGACTTAACTCCAGTGATTATATACTTATTTTTCAGCTGAAAATTAGTCGACCGACTTTCATCAATTTCAGTAATTAGTGGATGTTGTGTTTGATTTTCTGAATGAGTATTTTGAAATTGATCAAATTTACCAAAATCATCAATCCCAATATCCACAGGCTTTTCAGCTTTGTCGAATCCTGTATACAGTTGTTCCCAATCGAGTTTCGGTCGTTGGTAACTGCTTGTTGAAAAAGGGTTGTAATTTGGATTAAAGTTGGTCTGTGGCGGATGAATATTATCCAATGGAACTCTACTCACTGGAATATCTATTGCATTTTCCTGATTGAAATCAATAGAAGGCACAATATTGAATTTTCCCAATGCTTCCTTAACTGTTGCCGAAAGAATAGACCACAAAGCCTGTTCGTTTTCGAACTTGATTTCAGTTTTAGTCGGGTGTATGTTGATGTCGATGGTTTGCGGATCTACCTCGAAATAAATGAAATAATTCGGACTTTCGTTCGCCTGAATCATTTGATTGTAAGCCAGCATAATAGCCTTGTGAAAATAAGGATGTCGCATATAACGCCCATTCACAAAAAAGTATTGCAAAGCCGATTTTTGAGCAGATTCTGGCTTTCCTACAAATCCGTATATCTGCACCAAGTTGGTATTCGTTTCTATATTCAGTAATTGTTGTTGCAGTCGTTTTTTTTGTGATTTACCAAAAATATTATCAATCCGAACCTTTACATTGGAAGCAGGTAGCCGATAAATCTCTTCATCACCATCGAAAAATGAAAAATCAACTTCGGTATTGACCAATGCAATCCGATAGAATTCGTTTAGTAAATGTGATTTCTCAACATTATCACTTTTCAAAAATCTACGACGAGCAGGAACATTGAAAAATAGATTTTTTACGGAAAAAGAAGTTCCTTTGTCACACTGAATATTTTCTTGTTTAAAAACTCTTGTACCAGCAATTTCTATGAGTACGCCTACTTCCTCATTCTCTTGCCGCGAGCGTAATTCCACTTGTGCAATTGCAGCAATTGAAGCCAATGCTTCGCCACGGAAGCCCATTGTCCGAATGCTAAATAAGTCAGCGGCATCCTTAATCTTGGACGTTGCATGTCGCTCAAAAGCCATGCGGGCGTCCGTTTCACTCATGCCCTTACCGTTGTCAATCACCTGTATCATCGTTCGGCCAGCATCTTTAATGACAATCTGAATAGACTCGGCACCAGCATCGATGGCATTTTCCACCAACTCTTTAAGCACCGAAGCAGGACGTTGGATTACTTCACCAGCAGCAATTTGATTGGCAACAGCATCGGGTAAAAGGTGAATTATATCGCTCATAAAAAATAATAGCAAAGAGTGTTAAGAGTTTCTCGAAGAGTCCCGAAAAAGTCGGGATGTCGAGTACTCCATTTGAAATTTGAAAAGTTTGGGATTTGAAATTTAAAGAGTTTGAGATAATGGTGCACGTCTACTAGCGTACTTGTTTCCTTTCTTGTAACTCGGCTACTTGTAACTAAAATTCCTATCTAATTAACAAATAAGCAATTGCTAGCAATATAACTAAAATAATGACTATTCGCAGATTTGACTTGCTAGTCTCACCACGTCTCAAATTTTTATTCTTGTCGGCCATTTCCCTGAAAGTGCCACGCTTTAAAAACTTAGGACGATATTCAGTATTCTCATCTGATTCTGTCTGTTTTTCCCTTTGACGATTCCGCTCTTCTTTTGCTTCCTTTTTAGGATCGTAATAAATATACCTAGGCTTATATTCTTTGGGTTTATATATATTGAAAAATCCCATAATTAATTGATTTTAAATATATTGGTTATTGTGATTTATTTTTACATCATTCACAAACTGACGAATTTTTTGTTCATCTTCCAATTTGCAAATCAAGAGTACATTGTCCGATTCAGCCACAATATAACCATCTAAATCTTGGATTACAGCTAATTTCTCAGCTGGCAGAGCCACTACATTGTTTTTGCTGCCATAATACATAGTTTTACATTTGAGCGAAACATTCTGGTTCTCGTCTTTGGGCGACATTTCATACAATGAACCCCAAGTTCCGAGGTCGGTCCATCCAAAATCTGAACATAGAACATGTACATTCGAAGCTTTCTCCATTATGCCGTAATCAATTGATATATTCGGGCATGAAGGATACATTTCATCTATAAATTCCTGTTCGGCATCGGTGTTGAAAATTCCTTTGCCCGTATCAAATTTTGTTGCAACTTCAGGCAATAAGCTATGAAAAGCTTTGTCGATGGTTTGCAGATTCCATAAGAAAATTCCAGAATTCCAATAAAACTCACCTGTTTCATAAAATATCTGAGCCAACTCCATATTGGGTTTTTCGGTGAATGTTTTTACCCTCCTTAAATTTGTATCTCCATCGTCTATTTGAATGTAACCATAACCAGTTTCGGGTCGACTTGGTTTAATCCCCAGGGTAAGCAGGCTGTTGTTGTTTTCAACGAAATTAAGTCCCTCTTTGATAGTGTCGAGGAAATCTATTTCTTTCAAAATCAAGTGGTCCGAAGGTGCAACAACAATATTTGCCTTATCAGTCATGGCTTTGATCCTATTAATGGCGTAAGCAATACAAGGTGCCGTGTTCCTCCGATTTGGCTCTAAAAGGATTTGGTTTGGTTTGATTTCGGGCAATTGCTCCAAAATCAAATCTTTATAAATAACATTAGAAACTATCAATATATTCTCGGCAGGCATCACTCGTGCAAAACGATCAAAAGTCATTTGAAGTAAAGATCTTCCAGTACCAAAAAAATCGAGAAATTGCTTGGGGCGATTATTCCTACTGAAAGGCCAAAAACGA
>JBBRHJ010000048.1:0-16470 GCA_038222885.1 Bacteroidales bacterium
TTTAGTTGCATTCATATCACGAAACAAACTGGCTATTTCCGGATCTTTTTCAACAGAATTTAGATACCATTCGGTTTCGTCGAACGATTCAAAGTTGGTAATGGACAATGAATTACGAACACTATCAAACTTGGCACTTACTAAGTCAAAATCCTTCACCATAAAGCGTGTAAAGTTGTATGAAGCCACATTGTATAGCAGCTTATTCATATTGACTGATGAAGTGTCAACCAACAATATCAGGCGGTGTTTAAGGGTTTTATCAGCTGAATAAGTTTTTTTAGTATCCTCAATTTGTTCTGCATCAACTGCATTGTCCCTGCGAGTTAGCAATGTTCCATGTGTTGAACCTTTTGTCGATTCGCGTCCTTGAAGCATCAAAGCCAAAATATCTTTGGACATAGCACTAACATCACTTTCGGGATATTTTTCGACAAGAGCCGTCAAGCTTTCTTCAAACACTTCTGGTTTGTCTGTTTTTCCAGTGCTCAATGCAGCCAAAAACATGAATTTCGGCATTAAGGTCGACAATGGATAATTTTCCTGTACAAATGCGAGATTCTTCTTTACAGTATTAAAATCGCTTGTATTGTAGGCGGCGTAAGTCAAACTGTAAATAGAATCTTGTTCACTATACATACGTTTCATCCGATTGAAATAATCAGGCTGCGATATTACTTCCACATATTTTGATTTTGGAAAATCAGTCAATAACTTTTGTTTGTAATTTTCAGCGTCTTGTGGTTTTTCTATTTTAAGCGAAAGCATATAACTTTGGAAATAAGATTCCAAGCGTCTTTCATCCGTAGGGAAACGTTGAGCAAATAAATCAAAAGTCTTGATAGCTAAAGGTAAATCCTCTACTTTATCCTTATAAATCATACCCATATTAAACAAAGCAGTTGCAATATCTTCGTTCGATTTCAGAATCTGAGCAGGAGTTACCGGTATTTGTTTCAAGTAAAACTCAGGCAATTTATTGTCGGTAGTTGTAGTTGTTGCTGACTCTTGTGTGGTTGAATCACTGGGTGCTGCAGTTTGTTCCGCATTATTGCTATTTGTGCTTTCTTCTGCAAAAAGTGAAGCTGTTTTACTAGTTCTTCTCCAATTATCTTCCAATTTACGTCGTCCCCATTTTTTTGCGAAATCGGATTTTCCTGATTTCACCAAATTAGGATTGTAAAAATACCAATCACCAGCTTTACCCGTGTTTTGTCCAATCAAAGGTGGCATACCGTTGAAATCATCCTCTGGGTTTGCGAAGTTATTATCTTTTTCCTTTGCCAAATCGGCGGCTTTTTTCTCGTCCTCAATCAGCTTACTGATAATCTTTTCAACTATTTCGAGCCTTTTTGCTTCCGAAAGTGTAGATAAATACTGTAGGCTATCTTGAAGTGTAACAATTTCATGTTGAACTACTAATTCACCCAAAGTTTCAGCACGTTTAGTTACTCTCGTAAAATCTTCCTGAGTTGGAGTAATTATTTTTGAAGCTTCGTCGTAAGCAGGTTGAGCTTTGATATAGTTTTGTTTGTCATAATACAAATCGCCCAAAGTAATTAGCGTTTGCGCTTTGTTTAAACCGTTTCGAGTACTTTTTTCCGCAGAAAGATTGAAGTATTCAATGGCCTTTATAGTATCGGAATGTTGCAAATAAGTTTTTCCAATAACAAAATAAATTTGATCTAAATAATCTTTGTTATTAGAGTTTTTCAGCATTTTGCTCAATTCTTTTCGAACCGCAACGGGATCGCGACTGTCGAGTTCAGCTCTATTAATACGAGCATTAAATTCCATTTCGAATGAAGGATTGAGTTTAATCACTTTACTAAATGCCGAATAAGCTTGGGGAATATTGCCAGTTTGGGAATATAATTGACCCAACAGGAAAGTAAATCTTTGTTTTTGAACTTTATCAGATTCATTTTTCAAACAAATTTCCAAAAATGGAATTGCTTCTTTATATTGCTTCTTTTTTAGGAGTAAATCAGCATTTACGGCTGCAAAAAGTCCGAAATTCTTGACTTTTAAATCATCTTGTTTGATCTTGGATAATACTTGTTCGGCTTCATAAATCCAGCCCATTTCGGCATAAGCTCGCACTATCCAAAGTTGACTCTGAGCCACCAAATCTTTTTCAGTAGCATAATGTCGGGTAATGTAAGTGAAAGTCCCAACGGAACCTAAAAAATCAGCTTTATGAAATTCGGATTTGGCAAGCAGCATCCAAGCATCTTTCATGGCAGGATTAAATTCCTCTTGTTTGTACCAAAGTTGATATTCGGGATCACTCCATTTCTTGGCATTACGAACCGGTTTTTGCTTGATTGAGTGCAATTTAATAGCTTTCCGGGACTTTTCAATCGTTCTATCGAAGTTCGATTTTGCGGAATTAGCATTCTCGTGTTTGCTGATGGCATACATCGGAATAATGGTCGAATAATCTTCGATATTTGCGTTGGCTATATTGCGCATTCCCTCTTCATAGCTGGTCATTCCGTTGAAATACACATTAAATTTTGTATTCACAGATTGATACGCACGGGTCGACCAAGTGTTTTTCGATAACGAGCAAGCACTTAGAATAAAAAGCATGAGTCCGAAAACAATGAAGTAGGATGGTTTGTTTTTCAAAAATAGAGGCATTAATAAGTTTCTTAATAATGTTTTATAAGTCAAAATACAAACTTAAAAAACATGATTCTATTGTGTTTTTAACTCACAAAAATACGCAATTTTGACCACAAAGAGTTAACTTTGCAGCAAAATTATATTGAATTAAGAAAAAACCTAAACTTAGATATGATAGCTTTGATTATAACCTTGGTGTTTTTCGGATTGGTATTGTGGGTATTCACCTACTTCAATCGTCGGAATAAAACTGAGGAAACTGAAATAACAATTAATAATGATGGAGAATGTTGTGGTGCTCACGAAGTTTGTGACATGGATACATTACTCACGTCGAGCGAGGTGATAGAGTATTTCGAAGACGAAGAATTGGATGTATTAGCTGAAATAGATCCGAAAGACCTAAATGAAAAACAGATGGAACTACTTTTGGATGTGTTTTATACACTCAAAGAGCATGAAATAGCGCCATGGTTGAGAAGTTTACAACTCAGAAGAATACAATTACCCTTTGAACTTCGCGAACAAGCTTTGATGATAGTAAGTGAGAGAAGGAGCGGAGTCAGTAGTTAAGAGGCATAGGCTCAGGCAAAGGCAAAATAGTGAGCGATAAATTTGATAATATGCCAATAAGCTAACCACAATCTCAAATCCCAAATTCTTTCAAATTCCAAACTTTTCCAAATTTCAAACTCTTAATACGAACACAAAACGCTAAACGCTAAACGCTAAACTCTAAACTCTAAACGCTAAACTCTTTTTTAAACCTTTGCTTAAGAAACACAATCCCTCCAATTACAAGAATTCCACTCATTACTCCTAGCCACCAAGTGCTTTCGCTGCCGATAGTGTCAATATCTACAACATTGTGACCATTAAATTTCAAATAATAAAATACTACTGCCACCGCATTATTTATAAAATGGGCTATGATGGGTATCCATAAATTACCACTCCAAAACAATAAATAACCTAAAAACGCTCCTAACAACAATCTAGGGAAAAATCCGTAAAACTGTATATGTATAGCACTGAAAATAAACGCACTAATCCAAATTGCTAAATGAGCATTACGATGTTCTGAAAGGATTTTTTGAATAATTCCTCTGAAAAATAATTCTTCGCCAAGGGCGGGTAAAACGGCAATTAGTAGGATATTGAAAGCCAATGCATCAATACTTTTTACATTGAGCATTTTTTGAGTCAATTCAGCTATTTGCAGTTCCGATGCTTTCATGTATGCTTCGATCGGTGCCAGAAATGCTGCTAAACTTATTTGCTGATTAAGTTGGGCTAAAAGATTGATGAACGGAATGGCAATAAGCATAATAACAATGGCATACAATGTAAATTCCTTGTTGGGAAGGCGGTTTAATTGTAGATATCGAAACGGTTTTGAACTCCACATAAAGCCCAAAATAAGTGGAGGAATTACGAACATACCTACGGACTGGATAAGTTGTAGTATTTTGAGATTACCAATTTCGCTGATGTCGATCTGAAAGAATAACTTGATGACCAATAAAGTGAATAGCAACATAAAGAAAAAAGCAGCAATAAGTTGTAATAACTTAGCGCTTAGGTCCGAATTCTCAAAATATCCTTTTAGCATGACACGTTTTCTGTATTTATTATTGCCCTAAATGCAAAAAACTTCTATTATCTTTCGACAACAGAAGTTTTATTTGTGTTTTTGTTAATGAATTAAGCTCTTGGTCTTGCTTCTTTAACTACCATGGTACGACCATCGAATTCTGCACCGTTCAATTCTTCGATTACTTTTGTTGCAGCAGCATCATCAGCCATTTCAACAAATGCAAATCCTTTTGATTTTCCGGTTTCGCGGTCTTTGATAATTTTGCAAGAGTCTACTTTTCCATACTCTTCCATAACCCCTTGAAGGTCATTTTCCCGAACTTTGTAACTTAAGTTACCTACGTAAATGTTCATAAAATAAAATAAAAAATTAATAAAAAATTGTTTGAAAACAGAGTAAACAAGACAGGGTTAAAGCAAAATCTGTTCAGGAATAGAAGAGATAAGGTAACCAGTCTGAAAGAAATACGGTGTCTTAACGAATGCAAAGGAAATCAATTATTTCCGATTGTACAAGAAATTGCTAAAATTTTTTGATTTTCAACCAAATAATCCCATTTTTACCGCTCTCTTTTAGTAATTTATATAATTATTTATACATTAAAAGGATTAATTTTGAATGTAAAAAAACCAATATTGTTTAATTTCTTACTTGACCTTCCCCTTTAATTAACCATTTATAGGAGCATAATTCTTCCAAAGCCATGGGACCACGAGCATGTAGTTTTTGGGTACTTATTCCTATTTCGGCACCCAATCCGAACTGTGCACCATCAGTAAATGCTGTTGAAACATTGGTATAAACGCAGGCTGCATCTACCATTTTGTTAAATAAGTGGATATTGTGGTCATTCTCAGAGATAATACACTCACTGTGTTTTGAACTATACTCGGAAATATGCTGAATGGCTTCGTTGATGTCCGAAACTGTTTTGATGGACATTTTATAATCCAAAAATTCTATCCCAAAACTTTGCTCGGTGGCTGCTTGAAGCAATTCTTGCGGATAATTACCTTTCAAAGTAGCATAAGCTTTATTGTCGGCATAGATTATTACATTTTTAGTAGCCAACTCTTTGCATAATTCGGGTAAATCCGTCAATCGTTTTTCATTTATTACCAAGCAATCAAGTGAATTGCACACACTCACTCTTCGAGTTTTTGCATTGAAAATTATGGACTTTCCTTTTTCAACACTTCCAAATTCATCAAAATAAGTATGGCAAATTCCTGCACCGGTTTCAATGACCGGAATGCGTGAATTGTCGCGTACAAAATCTATCAAACCCTTACCACCACGTGGAATAATCACATCCACAGTGCCAACTGCATTCATCAATTCAGCCGTTGCTTCACGACCCGCTGGAAGTAGTGTTACGGTATTTTTGTCGATTCCATGTTTTTCTAGAACCGACTGAATCACTTTTACAATGGCAGAATTTGAATTGTGTGCATCTGTTCCGCCTTTCAAAACGCAAGCATTTCCAGATTTCAAACAAAGTGAAAATACATCGAAACTCACATTGGGACGCGATTCGTAAATGATTCCAACTACCCCAAATGCAACTGTTATTTTACTAATAATCATTCCGTTGGGTTGAGTTTTTTCGGATAGGATTTTGCCTAATGGAGAATTCAGATTAGCCACATTACGAATATCAGCTGCTATGCCTTTTATCCTGTCTGTATTCAACAATAATCTGTCGTACATTGGATTCGCAATTTCCATCGCCGCTAAATCTTTTTGATTCTCTATTAATATGGTATCAGTTTGATTTTCGGCTTCGTCGGCCAAGTCGAATAATATTTGTTGAATTTGAAGATCATCTACCAAATTTAAGGCTCGAGAAGCTTTCAAGGCTGCTTGTTTCCAAGTTGTATTTGCCATAAGTTATGTTATTTGTTTTATATCAATCAATCAATTATCTTCCCATCTCTCATCTCTATTACACGGTCGGAAAGCAAAGCCAACTCTTTATCGTGTGTAACTATTACGATGGTTAGTCCAAATTTATCGCGAAGTTCAAATAAAAGTCGGTGTAAATCGTTTTTATTTTCGGTGTCGAGACTGCCCGAAGGTTCATCGGCCAGAATTATTCCCGGATTATTCATCAAAGCCCTTGCCACAGCGACTCTTTGTTTCTCACCACCCGATAATTCAGCTGGTTTATGTTCTAGTCTATCGCCTAATTTCAAGTATTCCAACAATTCTTTGGCTCTGTGTTTGGCTACTTTGGGATCAGTTTGACCTATCAATGCTGGAATCATTACATTCTCGATGGCTGAAAATTCTGGCAAGAGTTGATGAAATTGAAAAATAAAACCGATGTTTTTATTCCTGAATATCGCCAATTGATTGTCATTCAATGTAGTGAAATTCACCTTATTCAACTGAACTTCCCCTTTGTCGGCTTTATCCAAAGTGCCCAGAATTTGCAAAAGTGTAGTTTTACCGGCACCACTTGGCCCAACGATGGACACGATTTCCCCTTGTGCAATTTCAAGATTTACTCCTTTAAGCACTTCTAGTGTATCGAAACTTTTATGTATATCTACTGCTTTTATCATAAGAACCAAAATGAAAGTTGAAAGTTGAAAGTTGAAAGTTTAAAAAACTTTATTTTTCAGTTCCTACTTATTTATAGAATGTTTTTCAGCGAATTAAGTTGCAAAGTTATTTCTTTAAGCTGATATTTAATAATTATGCCACAAATAAATGTAATTTTGTGGCTGTTTTTCACTAAAACTTATTCATTCTTTTTATCCAATGACACATAACTCCAATTTTGGCAATATAGAATTTGTTTATCGGGCGAATGCAAAACGCATTCATGTAAGGATTTTGCCGCATGGGTTAAAGGTTTCAATGCCAAATAATTATACTGAACAGGAAGCAATGAATTTTGTCAATTCAAAAGAAGCTATTATCCTGAAAAAGCAACAATCCTTACTCGATAAACCTGCCAGCAATGCCTTGCAGATAGATGAAAATACGCAATTACAAACGCTGACTTTTTTAGTAAAAGCTTTACGAATTGAGCGTAAAGATATTTATTTCAAGCTCAAAGATAAGGTTTTAACCATAGAATTCCCCCTTGCAACTGATTGCAAATCGGTCAAAGTACAAAAGATATTTTGGAATGGAATCAACTATTTTCTAAAACAAGAAGCCAAGCGGTTGTTGCCCGATCGGACAAAACAGCTTGCCCAAAAACATGGATTTAGCCTTTCGGCAGTCAAAATTCAATCCAGTAAATCACGCTGGGGCAGTTGCTCCCAACGCAAAAGCATCAATCTCTCCTACTATCTTTTGCTTACTCCAGTTCACTTAATTGATTATGTGATACTTCACGAACTTTGTCATACCATAGAAATGAACCACAGCCATAAGTTTTGGAACTTAATGGACAAAGTAACCGACAATAAAAGTGATGAATTGAAAAAGCAATTAAAGAGTTTTCAAATGCCACATTTTTGAGGATATCAATCTGTTTTCGTAAGCGAAGGCTTCGCTCAAAGCGAAACTTTCGATATTGATTTCGTTAATATTCTGATTTTGAGAAATATAATTTGAACGTTCAATATTGTTTTTAAGAAAATCGAAAATTGGTACAGAATTCCCCCTCGAATAAATATAATTGTGCTTAATTTGTAGGCTGGATTTAAATATTAAAAATTATAACAAATAAAACATGAAAAAGTCAGAAGAATTACTAATCGAAATCGCTCGCTGTGAGAATTTCATAAATTGTGAGAACACAGATTGTAAGAAAATTGTAGAGTTTCAAAGTCATCTACCTGAAAAACAGTTGCCAGAGCCTTGGGATGGTGATATGGAAAATTGTAAAATTTTGTTTATCAGCTCAAATCCTTCACTAAATGAAATTGATTTTTATCCCTCATTAAGTTGGAAAAATGAAGATATTATCGACTTTTTTCAAAATAGATTTTCTTTGTCTAAAAATTATGTTAGAAACTACCTTTATCCTAAACATAATATTAAAACAGCTAATGATAATGACGTATATGCTAATACTTGGGTAAGATACTGGGCCTTTGTTCGTTCTATTTCGAGAAGGTTATTAGAGACGCAAGATATTAAACCAGGAGTAGATTATGCACTAATGGAAATAGTTAGATGTAAGTCCCGTGATGAGTATGGTGTAAACGAGGCATTAGATGTTTGTGCTGACAAGTATTTGAGAAGAACTCTCGAATTGTCAAATGCAAGGGTTATCATTGCTATTGGAGATAAATCAAGAGATATTTTAACGGATAAGCTTAAAATCAATTTTAAGGCTGATTCACATGTTAAAATGGTTATTAATGGAATTGAAAGATTCATATTTGCATTGCCCCATACTAATGCAAGAAAAAGGAGGACTTTGGATGCAATAATTAATCAAAATTCGATACAAGAAATAATTGAAATATTAAAATAGTATTTGTCAATATGTTGATAAGTAATACTATATCTAGTTCTATTAATTAATTTAGTTCCAAACAAGAATACTGACATTTACCACTACCAACATTCTCACATCACTCAAATGTTAAGTAGAGAGAAAGTACATAACGAGATTTATTCATTAATAAAATCAGCTATTGAATCTATTGAAGAGGATCTGGCTGGTGATATTTATGCATTATGGATTTATATAATTCAACTAGATGATGTAAATGATGTAGTGATAAGAGTTCAGTATTCTTGCAAAAGTCATTTTGAAGACCAACTAAGAAACCCAAATAAAGTCGGAGTCGATTGGTATCTCGATAGGGGTGAAGTTGTGGATGACCAAATTATAAAATGGGATGAAGGTTTTAAATTGATGGAGCATGAATTAACGTCATGGTATACTGGAGATTCAACTACTTATTTGGAATGGTTAGAAGAATCAACAAATTGTTTCTATACAAGAGAAAATTGCAATTTATTAGATTTGTATGATAAAGTAGAACTCAACAGATACAATTTCTTTTTGGATCATTTCATTGAAGAAATTATTTTAATTGTGAAAAATCTATTCCAAGAAAATGTTATCCATAATAAATTCAATAAAAATATACCAATAATTATAGACGAATCTATGCTTGATTATGCAGAAACTATCGAACGAACAATGCGTTCAAACCCAGAAGGTGTAGCCGATGAGTATTTTGAATGGGCTATTAGAAATCTATTAAATTAGGAATAATCTTCTCCGATGCGATGGTTAGATAATATTAAAACAAAACTAAATTTGAAAGAATCAGGAGAACAGAGAAGTACATTTTAATTAGCTTGATATTACTTACGACTTATACTTTGTCAGCACAATATGTTGTATAATCGAATGAATTGAAACAAGCGGGAGCTAAAAAGTTAGCAGAACAAGCTGGCATCGAGGCTCGAAAGATGGATAAGAATGTATCAATTGCGGTACTTAATTCGTCGGGTGTTACGCGGCTGTTGCTCAAAGGAGATAATGTAGGACCACACAATACAGAGGCTTCTCGGAGAAAAGCATATACGGCATTGTCGACTAAAACCGCAAGTTTTGAATTAATGCGCAATGCGGAAGGTGGCGAAGATGCCAAAAATCTAAATACTTTACCCGAACTTTTGTTGTTAGGTGCTGGAGTTCCTATTTGGTACGAGGGTGCACTAATCGGAAGTTTAGGCGTTTCAGGTGGAGGTGGAAGCGAAAACGACCACAATATTGTGGGAAAAGCCGTAAAAAATTAACTGTGTAGTTTTGAAATTTTCGTTCGAAAACAAGTTTAGAATGCATGAATAGAATTGCGACAACTATGAATTGGATTGGGCTTTAGCCCATTCTTAATGATAATGAGAGCAAAAGGGCTTTAGCCAAAATCTTGTAAAAGAATAATTTGGCTAAAACCAATATCAAATTCAATTTTATTGGTTTGCGTTTTTGGTTTAGCATTTAGGAAAATCATTTCATTTTCTATAATTTCTCAAAAAGTCAACACCTTATCGCTGTCAACTACCCATTCTGCCAAAGCGACCATGGTCGATTTTTCTGCTCCTTCAAAATAAGGATGATTCTTGTAGATTCCGCAGCGAGTCATGCAAGTACCACATACTTTCACCAAGACTCCGTTTGAAATTAAGCCTTTTAGCATCAGCGATAAATCCTGGTCATAACCTTCGGGAGCTTTACACGCATCACGAGCCATATCCACTGAGTCGTTCATAAGAAAGATTCTCACTTCCTGACCACTTTTTCTTAGGGTTTCCGCAAGTCGTAATCCATTCCAACTGACGTCCGTATTGTCATAGGGCTCACGATTAAAAATAATAAGTACTTTCATCTTTCTATTATTTTAGTTTTTCAAAAACAGATGTTCACAAATAGACAATTACACTCTTAACGAGCCTCGAAATCCCCTCGCGGCATAATACGATTGAACTCCATTGTGGAAAACAAATACATGATCGTATCTATATTCAGCAAAAATGGCTCCACCAAGTTTCCTAATTTCAGCGGGAGTTACCAGCCAACTGGATGTTTTAGTGTCGAAATGTTCAAATTGTTGTAGGTTGCGATATTGCTCTTCGGTCAGTATTTCTATGCCCATTTCCTCAGCCATATCAACAATGCTATTTTCTGGTTTAAACTCCTTTCTTGTATCTAAGGCTTCCCTATCATAACAAAGACTTCGCCGCCCTTTTGGACTTTCTGCTGAGCAATCGCAAAAAATATATTTGTCCGTAAATTCATCAAATCCGATCACATCAGGCTCACCACCAGTTATTTCCATAGCCTGTATCGAACACAATATATCAGGACTATCTTCTAATTTAGCTTGAACTTGAACCCAATTTATTCCTTTATGCCGATGTTTGTTTTTCTCGAACCGAGTTTGAAGTGTTTTGATGAATACTTCTTTCTCTTCTTGGGATAATACTTTATTTATTTCCATATAATTCAGTTAGTTTTAATTCCAAACCCCTTCCTTCAAATTTCAAATTTCAAATCCCAAACCCTTCCTTTCAAATTCCAAACTCCTTCCTTCAAATTCCAAATCCCAAACCCTTCCTTTCAAATTCCAAACTCTTTCCTTCAAATTCCAAACCCTTTTTTTAAGTCATTTCCAAATACAAATAATCGCAATGAATCAAAGGCTTTTGATTCTTTTTGCCCAAGACTTCTCTGGCTTTATCACTATTCAACTGCACTTTTCCAACGCCTATCATCAAACCATTAAAGTCGATAATTTTTACAATATCGTCTTTTTCAAAATCGCCCTTGATGTCGGTAACACCAATTGGCAATAGGCTGACTGCTCGCTCACCCAACAGTGCATTGGTTGCATTCTCATTGACATGAATTTCGCCTTTGGCAAAGCCTTCGCTGTGAGCAATCCATTTTTTTACGCTCGAAACATCTTGGTTGGCAGCCACAAAACGAGTACAAACTACATCGTCTTTTGGATCGAGCAGCCGTATTAGTATATCGTCTTTTTTCCCGTTGGCAATAATTACCTCAATTCCTTCGTCAGCAATTTTCCGAGCAATGCTAGTTTTAGTACCCATGCCACCTCTGCCAAAAGTCGATTTCGTGGTTTGAATATAATCTGAAATATCTTGTCCTTTCTCTATTTTGCGTATAACTTCCGAGGCAGGATTACTGGGTGAACCATTATAAATACCATCGATATTACTCAAAATAATCAACGCTTCCATATCCATCATGGAAGCAATAAGTCCTGAAAGTTCGTCATTATCGGTAAACATCAGCTCCGAAACTGATACTGTATCATTTTCGTTTACGATAGGGATCACATGATTGCTGAGCATCACTTGCATACAATTTCGTTGGTTCAAATAATGCCTTCTGCTGCTGAAATTTTCTTTCATTGTAAGTACCTGACCTACTGTAATGCCATGATTACGAAATAAATCCCAGTAATGATTAATGAGTTTGGCCTGACCAACAGCTGAGAAAAGTTGTCGTTGATCTACCACATCCATTTTTTTGTTGATGCCCATAATGCTACGCCCCGAAGCCACGGCACCAGAAGAAACTAATACAATCTGGATACCTTTTTTGTTCAAAACTGCAATTTGATCTACCAATGCCGACATGCGAGTTAGGTCTAACGTACCATCAGCACGTGTCAGTACATTACTCCCAATTTTTACTGCTATTTTTTTAAATTTATATGACATTATTTTGTGTTCAGTGTTCAGTGTTTTGTGTTCAGTGTTGATTCCAGTTGAAATTTGAAAGGTTAGGAATTTGAAGAGTTATTGCTTAACATATTACGATTTATTGGCATATTGTCTTATTGGCAAACTAGTTTACTTGTTTCCTTGTTTCCTTTTTTTCTTCGCCTTTGTCTTTGCCTTTGCCTCTTATTGGCATATTGTCTTATTGGCAAACTTGTTTACTTGTTTCCTTGTTTCCTTTTTTTCTTCGCCTTTGCCTTTGCCTCAGCCTTTTTACTGTTTACTTGTTTCCTCGTTTTCTATTTTCCTTGTCAACTTGTTTCCTTTTTTGCCTTCGCCTAAGCCTGTGCCTCCGCCTATCTTTCAATTTCTTACTCCTTTTCCGAATAAACCACTTTCATCAAAGTACTACCTACCGCATGAAGTGTATTTCTATCTATATTTTCCATATTATCATTTACGGTATGCCAGTAATGACCAAAACCTTGGTTCGAATCTTTGTTATAATGAATAATATCTATACTTGGAATTCCAATTATTTTATTCACATACAAGTGATCATCTGTAATTCCACCAACGTTTTCATCTCTGAAATACAGACCAAAACCTGATTGTTCGGCTACTGACCAAACTTTATTAACAACATGGGCGGCATATTGCATCGAAATTTCTTCTTTGTAAAAAGTGGCATCTGGCGCTCCCACCATGTCGAGCAGAATACCGTATTTTGCTGTATATCCTTTTATATGAGGATTTTTGCTCCAGTATTGAGAGCCTAGGCACCAAGAGTCTTCTGCATTGCCCTGAAAACTTTCAGGTGCACCATAATCCTCAGCATCAAAAAATATTATATCTACTCCAATATCAGGTTTTTGAGTATTGAAAAGTCTTGCCATTTCTAATAAAACACCCACACCACTCGCACCATCATTGGCTCCCAACACAGGCTTTGTTCTATTTTCTGCTATAGGATCGTGGTCACTCCAAGGGCGCGAATCCCAATGAGCAAATAGTAAAACTCGGTTGGCAGCTTTTGGATTGTAACTTCCAATAATATTCACTGATTTTAAAATCGTCCCATCAAAAGCTTTTAAATCAGCTCGTTGTTCAATAGTTTCAGCACCAAAACGCTTTAACTCTGCAATTAAGTATGTTGCACAGTCGTCATGTGCTTTGGTATTCGGAACTCTCGGTCCAAAATCTACTTGGTTCTTAACATATTGATAGGCAGAATCAGACACAAATTCAGGAATAGGCTCATTAACTATTGCCTGAGCAGATTGTTTATTTTCAGCTTTCTGACAAGACACGAGCATACTAATAAATAGTGCTAAAATGAATATTTTTTTCATATTTATAAAATTGAATTACAAAGATATGAATAAATACCGAATTGTGAGTTTTAACAACTTTTCCCTATTTGCAGCTATTACTCAGCTTACAGTTTTCTCGTTTTGTTGATCATTTGAAATGCTGATATATATTTAACTGAATTGTAATTGATAGATAATCAGCTGTTTATTCTTGTTTGTTGTTGTTTCCTCTTTCGTTGAACTAAAAAATGTTTCTATATTTACACTGTTTTGCTTAAAACACTACTATTCAGCTTATTAATTTAAAACAAATACGGTGCTCAATTTTTTTTAAAATATAAGTTGGATCTGTCCCTTTTGATATTCAAAAAAGTGTTATATTTATACCCTAAATGAGAGAAATGTTTGAGAAATTTATAAAATTTGATAAATAGAGATAGTTATTTCTTCTTAAAACCCTAAAAATCCTTAGATTTTTGAATTATTAATTATTTCAACACAATAAATATAAAGATCAGAATATCAATTATATAAGTCGTGATAGCGTTTTCTTCTAGTGTAATTCAAAAGCAGAAAGCATGAAAAATAGGTTGTAAAACATGTTTTATTACTTGTTAGGACAGAAAATTCGGCGTTACTTTGCCACCGTTAACTAAACAACACAATCTTTTTTATACCTTAAAAAAACTAATACCTATTGAAATGCGAGACTTTGTGAAAAGTTTCGCATTTTTTTATGCCTAACTCTATGAAGTTTCAAATTATACTATTATTAGCTTGAATAGCTAATTATAATTCAATACATTGAAAAAAGTCATTGTGTAGTGTTAAATTCAAGAGCCTTTTTATTACAAATAGTCTTCAAATTCTTGCACTTTTTATATATTTTTGTGCAAAAACAAGTTGCTGGTTCAATAAATAATTCTAATTTTGCGTGGTCAATTTTGTAAATACATACAATCAATAATGTATGAATAAAATTGAGCTCAAATCAATATTTCAAGCTGAATAAGCTAATTAGACAAAAATTAATAACCATAAATAATACAAAAATGAGTTTTAAAATTGTAGTACTTGCCAAGCAAGTGCCCGACACGCGAAACGTGGGAAAGGATGCGATGAAAGCTGATGGAACGGTAAACCGAGCCGCACTTCCTGCCATTTACAACCCCGAAGATCTCAACGCGTTGGAACAGGCATTGCGCTTAAAGTCAAAAATAGAAGGAGCTACTGTTCACGTACTTACGATGGGTCCTGCACGTGCAGCCGAAATTATTCGCGAAAGTATGTACCGTGGTGCCGATGGTGGTTATTTGTTGAGCGGACGTGAATTTGCTGGTTCCGACACTTTGGCCACTTCGTACGCATTAGCTTGTGCTATTCGCAAGATGGGTAAAGTAGATATTATTGTTTGCGGTCGTCAAGCCATTGATGGTGATACAGCACAAGTTGGACCACAGGTCGCAGAGAAATTAGGAATACCTCAAATTACTTATGCTGAGGAAATTATCGATTGCTCAACTACTGAAATTATTGTAAAACGCCGCCTCGAACGTGGGGTAGAAGTAGTAAAAGGACAACTTCCAATGCTTGTAACCGTAAATGGTTCAGCTGCTAACTGTCGGCCACGCCACGCTAAACTTACACTCAAATACAAACACGCTGCAACTCCTACCGAAAAACAAGATTCAGGTTCAGATTATACCGATTTGTATAGTTCACATCCTTACCTCAACATTACTGAATGGGGAGTAAGTGATATCGAACATGACATCAAATGGTTAGGCTTGGGTGGTTCGCCAACTAAAGTAAAACAAATTGAAAATGTAGTGTTTACTGCCAAAGAAAGTAAACATCTTACAGCCTCCAACCAGGAAATAGAAGATATGATGATAGAGTTAATCGCTAATCATACAATAGGATAATATGTCAATATGCCAATTATTCAATATGCCAATAAAATGGGAGAATAAGGTATTGGCAAATTAATCAATTAAATTTATGAATAACATATTTGTATATCTCGAAATTGAAGACGGCATCGTAGGCGATGTGAGTCTGGAGTTGCTCACCAAAGGACGATCTTTGGCCGACCAACTAAAATGTAAACTCGAAGCGGTGGCTGCTGGCTATCAACTCGATACAATTGGAGCGCAAGTTTTTCCTTATGGAGTAGATACGCTTTACGTGGCCGACGACAAACGCATGGCTCCTTACA
The DNA here is from genome assembly GCA_038222885.1 of Bacteroidales bacterium. Taxonomy (GTDB): domain Bacteria; phylum Bacteroidota; class Bacteroidia; order Bacteroidales; family Paludibacteraceae; genus Paludibacter. Next base: position 15,935 of record JBBRHJ010000048.1, read on the forward strand.
CAACTTTGCCTCATACTTCCTTATTAGTCAATCTTTTTAAAGAAGAAAAACCACAAATTGCCTTGATGGGAGCCACTTCCATCGGTCGCGATTTAGGACCTCGTGTTTCATCAGCTTTGTTTAGTGGACTTACTGCCGACTGTACTTCGCTCGAAGTGGGCACTTACGAAGATAAAAAACAAGGAAAAACTTATGAAAATTTGTTGTATCAAATTCGTCCAGCTTTTGGGGGAAATATTGTCGCAACTATTGTAAATCCTGACTGTCGCCCACAGATGGCAACCGTTCGTGAAGGGGTAATGAAAAAAGAAATTCGTGATGCTAAATATGTTGGTAAAACTAAGAAATTAGATATTGCGAAATATGTTTCGGATACTGATTTTGTGATTGAAGTGATCGAACGTCATATCGAAAAATCAAAAATCAACTTGAAAGGTTCACCGATTATCATAGCCGGTGGTTATGGAATGGGAAGCGCTGAGAATTTCAAATTGCTTTACGACTTGGCTTCAGTATTAGGTGGCGAAGTAGGTGCA
>JBBRHJ010000049.1:0-16305 GCA_038222885.1 Bacteroidales bacterium
GAAATTCAATAATTCAGCATTTTCATCTAATTTGGCACGATGTTCCAACCCTCTTGTCCATGCAAAGATGGAAGCTATCGGGTTCGTTGAAGTTTCTTTACCTTGCTGATGTTGGCGATAATGACGCGTCACTGTACCATGAGCAGCCTCTGCTTCCACCGTTTTACCATCAGGCGTAACTAATACCGACGACATCAAACCCAATGAGCCAAAGCCCTGAGCCACAGTATCAGACTGTACATCGCCATCATAATTTTTACAAGCCCAAACAAAACCGCCATTCCATTTCATTGCCGAAGCTACCATATCGTCTATAAGTCTGTGTTCGTAAGTAATACCAGCTCCTTCAAATTTTATTTTGAATTCTCTTTCGTATACTTCTTCGAAAATATCCTTAAATCTACCATCATAAGCCTTCAAAATGGTGTTTTTAGTTGATAAATATAGCGGCCATTTTTTCTCCAAAGCTACCTGAAAAGAAGATTGTGCAAATCCATAAATTGATTCATCGGTATTGTACATACTCATTGCAACACCATCGCCTTCAAAATTATAAACTTCCCATTCTTGCGTAACGCCTTCTTCATTGGTAAAGGACATTTTCAGTTTGCCTTTTCCCTTGATAACCACATCAGTAGCTTTGTATTGATCACCAAAAGCATGACGACCGATTACAATTGGCTTTGTCCATCCAGGAACTAAGCGAGGAACATTGGAACAAATAATTGGTTCCCGAAAAACAGTTCCACCGATTATATTACGAAGTGTTCCATTCGGAGATTTCCACATTTTTTTCAATCCAAATTCATCAACACGAGCTTCGTCAGGGGTGATAGTGGCACATTTAATACCGACATTGTATTTTTTGATGGCTTCAGCGGCATCAACTGTAACTTCATCATTCGTTAAGTCACGATTTTCAATTCCCAAGTCATAATACTTGATATCTAAATCGAGATAGGGTAAAATGAGTTGTTCTTTGATAAACGACCAAATAATTCGGGTCATTTCGTCCCCATCGAGTTCAACGACAGGGTTTTGCACTTTAATTTTATTCATAAATTCAGCTATTAGGAATCAAAAATAATTCAATTATTTTTGATTCCTACAAAATATTTGAAATTTAATTATCTTTTAATCAATGGGATAAATGCTTTTTTATCACCTACATTTTTGTAAGCAGGACGAATAATACGTTTGCTGGCAAAATTAAGCTCTTCGATACGATGTGCTGTCCAACCAGTGATACGCGACATGGCAAATAGAGGAGTGTATACTTCTGTAGGTAAGCCCATTGCATCATATACGAATCCAGAATAGAAGTCTACATTGGTACAAACTTGCTTGTTGATACCTTCACCTTTAAAAGTCATAAAAGCATGTACTGCACGTTGATCAATCAGTTCTAGAAAAGCAAATTCCTTCTCAAGTCCTTTTTCAACAGCCATTTTACGAGCTAATTCTTTAAGTAATAAAGCACGTGGATCAGAAACTGTATAAACAGCATGACCAATACCGTAAATTAAGCCAGTTTTGTTATAAGCTTCTCTGTTTAACATGCGTTTGAGGTAAGCATCAATTTCCTTAACATCATCCCATTTTTTGATGGCAGTTTTGAGGTGCTCGAACATTTCAATCACTTTAATATTAGCACCACCATGCAAAGGACCTTTGAGCGAGCCAATACCAGCTGAAATTGCAGAGTAAGTGTCTGTAAGCGTAGAACTTGTAACACGAACTGCGAAAGTAGAATTATTACCACCACCATGTTCAGCATGTAGAACTAAACATAAGTCAATTAATTTAACATCAAGTTCGGTATAATTATTTGGACCTAACATCATGTACAAGAAGTTTTCTGCAATTGATGCTCCTTCTTTTGGATGACGAATGTGTAAAGAACGTCCTTGCTGGCTATGACGAAGAATATTGTAAGCATAAGCAACAATGGTGGGGAATTTAGCTGTTAAATCTATCGATTGACGGATAAGATTATCACGTGAAATATCATCGGCATTTGGATCGAAAGTGTACATTTCAAGTACGCAACGAGCTAAAATGTTCATAATATCTGATCCTTCAAGATCAAGAATATTCATGGTCATTTTCTGTTCCAATACCATACTTTCGGTAAGAATAGTCGAAAATGCGTCTAATTCTTCAGCATCTGGTAAATAACCAGATAACAATAAGAAGGCTGTTTCTTCAAAGCCTAATCTGTCTTCTTTTTCAAGACCATGTACCAAATCTTCTACATCGATACCTCTATAAAAAAGTTTACCTGGAATAGCCTTCAGACCACCTTCTGCTTGACGCTCGTAACCTACTACGTCACCTACTTTAGTTAGCCCAACCAACACCCCTGAATGATCTTCGTTTCGCAATCCGCGTTTTACATTGTACTGAGTGAACAACTCTTTATCAATTCTACTGGTCGATTTTATTGTTTCTGATAGTTTGTAAATCAGAAAATCTTTTTGTTTTTCCATTTTGTATTGTTTTATTTGTTTTAAATTTTATCTCTTTATTAAGTCAAATCGACAATAAATTAATTGTTTTTTTGAAGTCCATTCAGTGCACTTCCCGCCTTAAACCATTCAATTTGAGCGTTGTTGTAAGTATGAAGTACTTCAAAACTTTCTTTCGAACCGTCAGCATGTTGCAGTTCAACGATTAAATTTTCACCTGGACTGAAAGTTTTTAATCCTAAAATGCTAATTTTATCATTTTCAAGAACTTTGTCGTAATCATTTTTATCAGCAAAAGTCAACGCTAACATACCTTGTTTTTTTAGGTTAGTTTCGTGAATACGAGCGAATGATTTTACTAAAATAGCCTTTACATTCAAGAAGCGAGGTTCCATGGCTGCATGTTCACGACTTGAACCTTCGCCGTAATTTTCTTCTGCAACCACAACTGAGCCAAGGTTTTGCGATTTGAACTTACGAGCCAAAGCAGGAACAACCACATATTCATTGCTTTGAGGATCGAGTACTGAATTTGTATTATTATTAAAATAATTTACAGCTCCTATCAACATATTATCCGAAATATTATCTAAATGACCCCGAAAACGCAACCAAGGGCCAGCCATTGAAATATGGTCAGTTGTACATTTTCCAGTTGATTTGATAAGCAATGGCAATGCAGTATAATCTTCTCCATTCCAAGGATTGAAAGGCGTTAGTATCTGTAAACGTTGTGATGCAGGATTGATGTTAATTTCCACTTGCTCCACATTTTCGAGTGGTGCTATATAACCAGCATCTTTCACTTCAAAACCTAAAGCAGGTAATTCGTATCCTTTCGGTTCGGATAATTTTACTTGGTCACCTTTATCGTTTAATAAGGTATCTTTCAAAGGATTGAAACACAAATCGCCAGCAATGGTAAGCGCAGCAACTACTTCGGGCGAACCGATAAAAGTATGTGTATTGGGATTTCCATCGGCACGTTTAGCAAAATTACGATTGAAAGAAGTAATAATGGAATTTGGACGACCTTCTACATCAATTTCACGGTTCCATTGTCCTATGCAAGGACCACAAGCATTGGCCATAATTACTCCACCCACAGATTCGAATTCACTTAGAATTCCATCGCGTTCAGCTGTATAGCGAACTTGTTCCGATCCCGGATTGATAATAAACTGAGCTTGAACCTTTAAACCAGCAGATTTTGCATATTTCACAACAGAAACCGCACGAGTTAAATCCTCGTAGGATGAATTTGTACATGAACCAATCAAACCCACTTCCATTTTTTGTGGATAGGCTTTTTCTTTTACAATTTTTCCAAATTCTGAAATAGGATAAGCTAAATCGGGAGTAAACGGACCATTAATATAAGGTTCGAGTTCACTCAAATCAATTTCGATCAATCTATCGTAATAAAGTTCTGGATTTGCAATTACTTCGCTATCAGCTTGTAAGTGTTCAATATTTTTTAATGCTAATGCAGCAATGTCAGCTCTTCCAGTAGCTTGAAGGTAGGCTGAAGATTTTTCGTCGAATGGAAAAACGGAAGTAGTGGCGCCAACTTCGGCACCCATATTACAAATAGTTCCTTTGCCTGTCGCTGAAATTGAATTTGTTCCTTCGCCAAAATACTCAATTACGGCATTCGTTCCACCTTTAACGGTAAGAATTCCTGCCAATTTCAAAATAACATCTTTGGGAGAAGCCCAGCCAGAAAGTCTACCGATTAGTTTTACACCAATAAGTTTAGGCATTTTGAGTTCCCAAGGCATACCCGCCATAACATCCACAGCATCAGCCCCTCCTACTCCAATGGCTATCATCCCTAATCCACCTGCATTCACAGTATGCGAGTCAGTGCCAATCATCATTCCGCCTGGGAAAGCATAATTTTCTAATACAACTTGATGAATAATTCCAGCACCTGGTTTCCAAAACCCTATGCCAAATTTATTGGAAACTGCACTTAGGAAATCATACACTTCACGATTTGCTTCATTGGCAGTATTCAAATCCACTTTAGCCGAAATATGTGCTTGTATCAAGTGGTCGCAGTGCACAGTGGAAGGAACTGCAACCGTTTTCCGACCAGAGTTCATTAATTGCAACAGAGCCATTTGAGCAGTTGCATCTTGCATGGCTACTCTATCAGGTTGGAAATTAACGTATTGCTCGCCTCTTTCGTAATTCTTTATAGTTTCTTCTTTCGCCAAATGGGCAAAAAGAATTTTTTCAGTCAACGTTAGAGGACGTTTGAGTATTTTCTTTATTTCCTCTATTTTAGCAGGCAAATTGGCATATACCTGTTCAATCATTTCTTTATCAAAAGCCATAAATTTTTGGAATTTTATTCAATTTGTAATCATTTCATCAACAAAAATAAAAAAAAAAACTAAACATCTTGTATTATATATCAAAATACTTTAATCTTAACAGTATTAATTACAGGTTCTCTTACTTTTAATATGATTTATCTGTATTAAAGCATTTTAATACTAAACAAAAAATTAACGAATATGTTTAGAAAAAAAATCATAAAATGGTCATATTGATAGAAATTTATTCCAAACGTAGCGATTGATTTGAATGAATATATTTTAAAGTATCTTATTTTTGCTATCTCGACATTGCAAAATGGAATTATTTTTGTAATTTTGCATCAAAATAAGAGTTCATGGAGTCGTTTTACAAAACACACAAAAACTTAGTTGCCAACGTTAGTTCTCCTATTCGCCGTCAGTTGATGGATGAAATAGATTGGAATCATCGGCTGATAGGTATTAAAGGTTGCCGAGGTGTTGGTAAAACTACATTTTTACTCCAATATGCCAAGGAAAAGTTCGGTAACGACAAATGCTGTTTATATATAAATTTCAACAATTTTTATTTTACACAACACTCTTTGATAGAGTTTGCTCAAGCTTTTTGTGAGCAAGGCGGACACACATTGTTGATAGACCAAACATTCAAATACGAAAAATGGTCGAGTGAATTAAGAGCGTGTTATCTCCAGTTTCCACAACTACACATTATTTTCTCGGGCTCATCGGTCATGCGATTAATTGAAGATAATGCTGATATTCAAGACATTGTTGCTTCATATAATCTTCGAGGGTTTTCGTTTCGTGAATACATAAATATACAAAGCGGAAGTTCGTTGATTTCGTATTCATTGGAAGACATACTAAAAAAACACAAAGAGATAGCAAATACAATTTGTAATTCAATACATCCACTTGATTATTTCGACGATTATCTTCATCATGGATTTTATCCGTTTTATCTCGAAAATAGAAATTATTCAGAGAATTTATTGAAAACAATGAATATGATGCTTGAAGTGGATATTTTATTAATCAAGCAAATAGATTTAAAGTATCTTTCTAAAATCAGAAAATTGCTTTATTTATTGATGCAAAATGCACCTGCCGATCCAAATGTTAGTCAATTGAGTGTTGAAATTGCTACTTCGCGGGCTACTATAATGAATTACATTAAATACTTGAAAGACGCGAGATTACTTAATCTTTTGTATGCAGTGGGTGAAGATTTTCCTAAAAAACCCAAGCAAATTTATGTTCAGAATACAAATTTAATGCATGTGATAGGTCAAGATTTTGTTAATCGTGAGGCGGAGTGTAAAACATTTTTGTACAATGCGCTTCATGCAAAACACAAAGTCAATTTGGGTAAAAAGCAATATGATTTTTTTATAGATCAGAAATATCAGTTTATATCAGGTATCAACAATCTGACTAAAAATAGTTCAAATACTTTTTTTGCAATAGATGGAATAACAGTGGGACAAAAAAATGAAATTCCACTTTGGTTATTTGGTTTTTTGTATTGATGGCCCCTAACCCCTAAAGGTGAACTAAGATTATAATGCTTATAATAAAGTATTTAAGTAAAAACAACTCTTTTTCTCTAATCAGTCTAAGATTAAAACATATAGAAAATAACAAATAAACATAATCCTGCTCTTATTCCCCTTTAGGGGCTAGGGGTTTTTTAAAATTATTTACAAAATGGCTAAAACAAAAAAATTTTTAACCTGTGATGGTAACCAAGCTGCAGCACATATCTCGTATATGTTTACTGAAGTTGCTGCTATTTACCCAATCACACCATCGTCGACTATGGCAGAATATGTCGACGAATGGGCTGCTGTTGGTCGCAAAAACATGTTTGGCGAGAAAGTACAAGTTCAAGAAATGCAATCCGAAGCTGGAGCTGCTGCAGCAATGCACGGCGCACTTCAAGCTGGTGCATTAACTACTACTTTCACCGCTTCACAAGGACTTTTGCTGATGATTCCTAATATGTATAAGGTTGCCGGAGAATTACTTCCTGGCGTTTATCATGTTTCGGCTCGTGCTTTGGCTTCACACGCACTATCAATTTTTGGTGATCATCAAGATGTTATGGCGGTTCGTCAAACAGGATGTGCAATGTTTGCTACTGGTTCAGTACAAGAAGTAATGGACTTAGCAGCTGTTGCTCACCTTGCCTCTCTCACGTCACGTGTTCCTTTTGTTCATTTCTTCGATGGTTTCCGTACTTCGCACGAAATTCAGAAAATTGAAGAAATTGATCAAGATGCAGTTATTGCATTAATCGATCAAGATGCTTTGAAAGAATTCCGCGAACGTGCTTTGAATCCACAACACCCAGTGGTTCGTGGTACTGCTCAGAATCCTGATATTTATTTCCAAGCTCGTGAAGCTTGTAATCCTTTCTACGATGCCATTCCTGGAATTGTTGAAGATTATTTGGATAAATTAGCTGTAATTACTGAACGTAAATATGGTTTGTTCGATTATTATGGTGCTCCTGATGCCGACCGTGTAGTAATTGCTATGGGTTCAGCTACCGAAGCTATCCGCGAAGGTATTGATTATTTGAATGCAAAAGGCGAAAAAGTTGGATTGGTATCTGTTCACTTGTATCGTCCGTTCTCAGCGAAACATTTCTTATCAGTATTGCCAAAAACTGCTAAACGTATTTGTGTACTTGACCGTACTAAAGAACCGGGTGCAGGAGGTGAACCATTGTACTTAGATGTAAAAGATGTATTGTACGGAACTGAAAATCAACCTTTAGTAGTGGGTGGTCGTTACGGATTGTCATCAAAAGACTTTACTCCTGCTCAAGTATTGGCAGTATATAGTAATTTATCATTACCATCGCCACGTAATCAGTTTACAGTAGGTATCGTTGATGATGTTACTTTCACTTCATTACATTTAGGCGAAGAAATATCAATGGGTGGTGCAGGAACTTACGAAGCAAAATTCTATGGTTTAGGTGCTGATGGTACTGTGGGAGCTAATAAAAACTCTATTAAAATTATTGGTGACAATACCGATAAATATTCTCAAGCATATTTTGCTTACGATTCAAAGAAATCGGGCGGATTTACTTGTTCGCATTTGCGTTTTGGAGAAACTCCTATCCGTTCCACTTATTTGGTAACAACTCCTGACTTTGTGGCTTGCCACGTCCAGGCTTATTTACGTTTGTACGATGTAACTAAAGGTTTGAAGAAAAATGGTACTTTCTTGTTGAATACAATTTGGACCCCCGATGAAGTACGCGCCAATTTACCAATTAAAGTAAAGAAATATCTTGCTAAGAATGATATTACCCTATATATTATTAATGCAACAAATATTGCTCAGGAAATCGGATTAGGAAATCGTACGAATACAATTTTACAATCAGCATTCTTCAAAATTACCAATGTAATTCCTTTTGAATTGGCAGTTGAAAAAATGAAATATGCTATCGTAAAATCTTACGGTAAAAAAGGTGAAAAAGTAATCAACATGAACTATGCGGCTGTTGACCGTGGCGTTGAATATGAAATTGTTGATATTCCTGCTGAATGGGCTAATCTAGCTGACGAAGATGAATTGATTAATTCAAATGTTCCATCGTTTATTAAAGATATAGTTATTCCTGTAAATGCTCAGGCTGGTGACGATCTACCTGTTTCAGCATTCAAAGGCCGCGAAGATGGCACTTGGATTCAAGGGACATCAAAATACGAAAAACGTGGAGTTGCAGCCTTTGTTCCTGTATGGGATATGGATAATTGTATCCAATGTAACCAATGTGCTTATGTTTGTCCTCACGCTGCCATTCGTCCTTTTGTGTTGGATACTGCTGAAAAAGCCAATGCGCCTTTTGCTGCTGAAACATTGAAAGCAACTGGAAAAGTATTTGCTGATATGAGCTATCGTATTCAAGTTGATGTACTTGACTGTATGGGTTGTGATAACTGTGCTGAGGTTTGTCCGGGCAATAAAAACGGAAAAGCATTGAGCATGGTGCCTATCGAAACTCAATATGAGAATCAAGACAATTGGAACTATTGCGTGGATAGAGTAAAAACCAAACAACACCTTGTTGATACAAAATCAAATGTCAAAAACTCGCAGTTCGCAACTCCTTTGTTCGAGTTCTCAGGTGCTTGTGCCGGTTGTGGTGAAACTCCTTATGTGAAATTAGTAACACAATTGTTTGGCGATCGTCAAATGGTGTCGAACGCAACAGGTTGTAGCTCAATCTATTCTGCCTCTGCTCCTTCTACTCCTTATACAACTAACGACGAAGGTCGTGGACCAGCTTGGGCTAACTCTTTATTTGAAGACAATGCTGAATTTGGCTTGGGAATGGTTTTCGCTTACGACAATATGCGTGAACGTTTGGTTCGTTTAATGACAGAAGCAATTGCTGAAGACTGTTGTTCAGATGAATTAAAAGCTTTATTTGCAGAATGGATGGAATTCCGTAACGATGCTGATAAAACAAAAGAATTAGAAGCTAAAATTACGCCATTAGTGAAAGCATCTACTTGCGAAAAATGTGCAACTATTTCAGGATTAACTCAATATCTAATCAAACAATCGCAATGGATTATCGGTGGTGATGGTTGGGCTTATGATATTGGTTTTGGTGGATTGGATCACGTTATTGCTTCTGGTAAAAACGTAAATATCCTTGTACTTGATACTGAAATTTATTCAAACACTGGAGGTCAGGCTTCCAAATCGACTCCGGTTGGTGCAGTTGCTAAATTTGCCGCTTCGGGTAAGAAAGTTCGCAAGAAAGACTTGGGTATGATTGCTGCCACTTATGGTTATGTATATGTAGCTCAGGTAGCTTTGGGAGCCAATCAATCTCAAACATTGAAAGCCATTCGTGAAGCAGAAGCCTATGATGGGCCATCAATTATTATTGCTTACTCACCTTGTATCAGTCATGGACTTACTGCCGGAATGGGCAAAGCCAACGAAGAACAAGAAAAAGCAATTAAATGTGGATATTGGCATTTGTATCGCTACAATCCTGAATTGGAAGCTGAAGGAAAGAACCCAATGCAATTGGACTCGAAAGAGCCAGTCTGGGAAGGTTTCCAAGATTTCTTAAAAGGTGAAGTACGTTATACATCATTGCTAAAACAATTCCCAGAAGAAGCAAAAGAACTCTTTGTAGCTGCTGAGGAAAATGCTAAATGGCGTTATACAGGCTACAAACGTATGGCTGAACAGGTTTTCTAAATGCCCCTAACCCCTAAAGGGGGATAAGAGAATGAATCTCCGAATGACGAAAGTTGTTCGGAGATTTTTTTTGGTATAATTGAGAGTAATTTTTGATGTAGAATAAATTATCAAGTGAAGGAAAAGCGGTTTCCACAACCGATTGATATACAACCAATCAAGCAGTTGAAAAACCGCTTGCACTTTGTTTTGTTAAACTTTTATTTAACTCGGGGCGCGACTTATAGTCGCACTCCGAGTAAATAAAATTTCTATTACTTTCCCTCAACTTTTCCAAAGTTCTAAACTTTGGAAAAGTTGATAATATGACTCCAACAATAATTTTAGCAATTCCGATGGTTAGTACAATTCAAATATGTACATTTGCAAAACAAAATAAAAGCCGATAAATAACGTAGAGACGCGGCATATTAATTAAATAGCATTCTGCTATTGTTTGTACCAATTGGCCGTTACACTACCACTCCTATTTTTTTTGAATATAAAGTATATTGAGAATGAATCACTAAAAAATCGAACATATAAATTCAGTTGAGATGATAGATTTAACAGAAGAAAACAAGATACTACATCTCCGAATGGACATCTTAAAGAAAGAATTTTCTGAACTATTTTCTATCAGAAATGAAATGCTTAGCCATGAAGAAGAGACATTAACTGCACTTTATCTCAATGCAATAGGTGGTAAAATATTTCAAAATTATTGTTTAACAGTGGAAATAGCCATGCTTAAACAACGGATAATGCTAACGCAATCCTACCTCAATCGCAATGAAATTCCTAATTTGGCGGCTATTGATACTAAAATTAAAAAAGAGTTTGCCGATTATCAAAAAAAGATAGAGGATGAAGCAAAGCGATTGACTGCTGCCAAAGATTATCTGAAATCGGGATTTCTTTCAGCCGAAGAAACAAAAAAATTAAAAGATGCCTATCGTCTTATAGTAAAGAAATTACATCCCGATATAAATCCTAATGTTACCGAGTTTGAAAAAGACTTATTAGTTAAGGCACAAGCTGCTTACGATCTTTGCGATTTAATAACACTGAACGAGATACTGCTTTCTTTGGATCTGAATAAAGATGGAGCAAGCAATATAAAACCAATTGATTTGAAGGAATTTGTTACAAAAATGGATGTTAGCGTTAACAAACTGAAAGAACAAATTGAAAATTTAGAGACACAATTTCCTTTTACTTTCAGGGATAAATTAGCGAATCCAGAATGGATTAAAACTAAACAACAATCGTTAGATGCCGAGATTTCTGAATTGACAAAAGAAATAAAAAAACACACGGAATATTTACTAATACTACAAATATGGAAACCGGGATTATTAAACTAACTCCTGAACTATTAGCATTCATTGGAAGTGGAGGAGTTAGTGCATTTGCACCATTTACACGCGAAATATTTTTGTTGGATATAATTGTGGCTGGTACTACTTTTTGTGAAAAAATAGATGAACTTGAACCTTTATTAATACCTGATACAGTTTTGAAAATGATTCGTCAACCCAAAAATGAACACGATGAACTGGCCATAGGTATTTATTTCAATACTATTCGCATAGGTTGGGTACCAATGGAACTCAACGAAGTAATATCACGATTAATGGATGCTGGAAAAGCATTTTTCTGCAGAATAGAATCAACAAGCAGAAAAGGTAAATGGCTAAAAATAAGAGCTAAAATATATTTGGTGGAGTAAAATAAGTAATGAGAATAATTGACTATGAAGAAAGATATCAAACAATACTTGCAAAGTTTTGAAAATAAAGAAGGACTCCGACTTTTTTTCTCATTATTGGAAGAATTAATTTCAAATCTTAAACTTGAAGCCAGCAATGAAAAATTAGCTATAAATTGGCGTGATGATTTGAAAAGAATTCATGTCAGTTTGAATAGTAGACTTGTGTTTGGAATAACCAACAAAGCTGATTTTATTTTTATGGCGAATAATGAAGATTATGCTGAGTTATCAGAAAAAATACATTTTATCAAACAAGAAAAGTTTGATATGCAAAAACCTGATGCAAACCTACTCTACATTGATTATAAGCAATTTACGAATAACCTACCTTTAATTAAAAGTCTTTGGTTGAAAAGTTGCAAAGAATATGAACCAATACAAGATAAATCGCAATATAAACCTTATCATATCGATGAATTATTCGAAATAACTATGGATGAAACTAAATTAGATGATATTTTGAATGCGAAAAATCCGAAGATTTTAGACTTGATAGAAAGGTATAAAAATCATATCCAGGAAGAGGGTCTTAGTGAAGAACTGTTTAAATGGGAGCGTTTGAATAAATTTCAGGGTAAATTAAATGTAGAATCAATTGATTTTCAGAGTAATATAAGAAGCATTAACTTCGGATTTTTAATTTTTGCTGCTGGTATTGGAGTGATTCATCAATTGTCAAGAAAGAAAACAGAAGAATATGTTCAATGCTTGAAAGAACTTTTTAATGATGAAATTGATTTAACATCGCGAATTAATAAATTTAAAAGTTCAGTAGAGATACTATACAGAGAAATTGAGCCTAATATTAAATTATCCTCTCATCATGATGAGAGAACTATTTCAACCTTACTTACTTTTCATAATCCTGAAAAATACACGTTTTTTAAAGATACTATATATCAAGAATATTGCAAATACTTACACATTGAAGCTAAAAAAGGGGCAGAGAAATATGCGCATTTTCTTGAATTGATTAGTGATATTGCAAATAATTATGTTTTGAAAGATAATGAGTTGAAAGTATTGATTGATAATAATTTGCAAAATGGAGATTATTATAAAGATAAAACTAAAATTTTACTAGCTCAGGATATTTTATATCAAATGATAAATTCACTTACCAAATATTGGGTTTTTCAAGGGAATCCCAAATATTATAGAGTTGTTGATGCTTTGAATGATGGTGTATTGAATGATTGGTTAGTAACGAGATATAAAAGCGAAATAAAAGCTGGCGATAAGGTAATTCTTTGGTTAACAGGAGATAATCCAGGCATATATGCTTTAGCAACAATAACTTCTTCCGTTAAAGTATCGCAAGACGATGAGTCGGATTTAGAATACTATTTAGAACAACCTGATAAAAAAGAAAAAAGCTATGTTGAAATTTCAATTGACTTTAATTTGTCTGGAGAACCCATATTCAAAAAAGAAATTCTATCAATACCTGAATTAAAAGATTTAAATCAAGGAAGACAAGGAACTAACTTCACAGCAACCGAATTACAATACAAAACATTATTAAATCTAATAACAATGCAACCGCCACTAAATCACATCCAAAATCAACCACTCAACCAAATTCTTTACGGACCTCCCGGTACTGGAAAAACATATAGCACTATCAATAAGGCTATTGCGATTGTCAATCCTGACTTTAATTTGGAACAACCCAGAGAACTTATTAAAAATGAATACAAACGATTGGTTGATGCTGGACAGATTGTGTTTACTACCTTTCACCAGAGTATGAGTTATGAGGATTTTATAGAGGGAATTAAGCCAGAAACTCTCGAAAATGAAGTGATTTATGAAATAAAATCAGGAATTTTTAAATTGTTGTGTGAACAAGCAAAAGCAAAGTCAATTTCAGGTGATAATTTTGACCAAATTTATCAAAAGTTGCTAAATGATATAAATGAGAATGATAAGAAATTAATTTTGGAATCAATTGTTCATGCAAAAGAATTTACTATTTATGTTAACTCCAAAAATAATTTAAGATTTCATGCAAATACTGAAAAACACTATGAAGGAGTATTAAAAAAGGACGTAATCGAACATTATTTAAAAACAGGTGAAACTTTAGATTGGCCTTCGTATGTGAAAGCAGTTGGCGCATATTTAGTTTCAAATTATAAATATACTAAGAATGAAGAGGATGAGCATAAAAACTATGTTTTAATCATTGACGAAATCAATCGTGGCAATGTTTCGCAAATTTTTGGAGAGCTCATAACTTTAATTGAAGATGATAAACGTATTGGTAACACGGAATCATTGGAAGTTACCTTGCCTTACAGCAAAGAAAAGTTTGGTGTTCCGTCAAATTTATACATTATTGGCACTATGAATACTGCCGACCGAAGTGTAGAGGCATTGGATGCAGCTTTGCGTAGGCGTTTTAGTTTTGAAGAAATACCATCGAAACCGGAATTAATTGCAACAGTTGGAAAAACTAAAAACGGTGAACTTGGAGAGATTAATTTGGTGGAGTTATTGGAAACAATCAATAAACGCATTGAAGTTTTATTGGACAAAGACCATCAAATTGGACATAGTTATTTTCTGTCAGTCAGTAATATACAAGATTTAAAAAAGGCTTTTCAATGTAAAATAATTCCATTGTTGCAAGAATACTTTTTCGGTGATTATGGGAAAATTGGTTTGGTATTAGGAAGTGGATTTGTTGTTACAACAGAAAAAGAAAATGGAAAATTGTTTGCTAATTTTAGTAAAGAGTATGATGCATCCGATTATGCTGAACGTATAGTTTATCGAATTGAAAATGTTGAACAAATGCAAGAATTGGAGTTTATTCTAGCAATTCTAACTCTACTGAATAAATAAATTGACCTCTTATACATCACATATAACGGTTTTTGAGCACGAATCCATTAAACTCAATCAGGTGATAAATGATTGTTTGTTTGATGAATATAAGCTTGCTGCGCTCGAAAAATACTACGGAGATAAAGGCGTTCCGTATTATTCTTTAATCAATAAAGGAGTTCGGTTTAACGAGTATGTAGGTGTTATCCAAGTCGGTGATTTATTGATTGAAGTGTTACCAAAAGCCGATAAGAATACTCATTCTAAAAATGAAGAAACCAAATGGCGCAAAATTTTGATTGATATGATGCGGGCTGTTGGTAGTTTTGATATTCGTGTAACGAGCAATAGCCACTTAAAGATCAAACCAAATACTATTTTAGATTTGTATATTGAAATGTTTATTAACGAAGTAGAATACTTACTTCATACTGGCTTGGTGAAAAAATATAGAAAAACTGAGGGGAATGTTGGCGCTTTAAAGGGGAATTTATTGTTTTCTAAACATATTCAACAAAACTTGACCCATCGTGAACGATTTTTTGTGCAACATACGACTTTTGATTGTGAGCATCAATTACATTTTATTCTTTATACAGCTATACGTTTTATCAATCAGATAAATACAAATATTTCTTTACAAAGTCGGATTGGTGCTTTGTTGTTGTTTTTTCCCGAAATGAACACTGTAAAAGTTTCTGAAGCAACTTTCAGCAAATTAGTTTTTAATCGGAAAACTGAGGTTTATAGAAAGGCTATTGAAATTGCGAAATTACTTTTGTTACAATACCATCCTGATGTCAGTAGAGGAAGGAATAATGTACTTGCGTTGATGTTTGATATGAATTTACTTTGGGAGCAGTTTGTATATGTTAGTTTGCGAAAATTCTCGTCGAAATTTTCAATAACAGCTCAAACGACAAAACATTTTTGGCAACCCGAAAATGGTTTTAGCTCAAAAATGCGACCTGATATTGTTATAAACAAAGATTTGGATAATTGCATAGTGCTGGATACCAAATGGAAGAACCTAAATGGATACAATCCTTCACCCGACGATTTAAGACAAATGTATGTTTATCACGAGTATTTTAATGCTAAAAAAGTAGCGTTAGTATATCCTGCCGTTGAAAATGAAAATCTGATTAAAGGAAATTACTATTACATTGATAATAAGGGATTAGATACAAAAAAAGAATGTAGCATTTTACCAATTTTCGTCAATAATAATGTGAAAGAGTGCCAAAGGAAAATATGTGAGAATTTTGAAAACTGGATAGAATAATTATTTTTACCCCCGCTCTCCGTAGCGTATTTAAATGATTTTTTGTTCGGCGAAGTTTCCAGACTTCGTCGTGCTAAAAGCAAGGCTTCAGCCTTGTATGTTCTAAGTAATACTCATTCATAAATTTTTGATTTCCAAAAAGCATTATCTTTCTCATGTTTCAATATTTATCATTTAACCTTTTCAATTAATTGATATTTAGTATTATAACGGATTTTTTTGCAATTCGCGAATAGCAAATAAAACTCCAACAGAAAGATAAAATTGCACAAAATTACGGTGATTATAAATATTTACCGTATTTTTGGATAAAACGGAGCATGCTGACCATCCGAATTTGGTCTTATTAAATGTTATTTAAGGATATTGTATTGTAAAATATCCTGACAATAC
>JBBRHJ010000050.1:0-16285 GCA_038222885.1 Bacteroidales bacterium
TTTTAAGATTTCTATGCAAAAAATCAAATTCTTCAGCGGGGAAAATGTACCCTTGGAATTGCACAAAGTACGCATTGTGCAAAAATTACATTTAGTGCCTATCGAACGCCGTTTAGAGGCTTTATACGAAGGCGGTTTTAATACTTTTAGACTCAGCACGAGAGATGTATTTCTCGACATGCTTACCGACTCAGGAACTAATGCTATGAGTGACAACCAATTGGCTGCTATGATGCAAGCCGATGATGCTTATGCAGGTTCACAAAGTTTTGAGCGTTTACAAACAGCAGTCAAAGATGTTCTTGGAAAAGAATATCTATTACCAGTGCATCAAGGCCGTGCTGCCGAAAGCATTATTTCAATAGCTTATGTAAAAAAAGGCAGTTTAGTGCCTATGAACTACCACTTTACAACTGCTATGGCTCACATTACGCAGAACGGTGGAAAAATTGCCGAATTACTTTATGACGAAGCCTATGTAATCAACTCAAGTCATCCTTTCAAGGGCAATATGAATATTGAGAAATTGGAAGAAACCATCAAAAGTCATGGTGCTGCCAATATTCCGTTTATTCGTATGGAAGCGTCTACTAACCTGATTGGAGGTCAACCATTCTCGGTACAAAACTTACGCGATGTTCGTGCTATTGCCGATAAATATGGAATTCGATTGGTTCTCGACTGTAGTTTGTTGGGCGAAAATGCTTATTTGGTACTTTTACGCGAAGAAGAGTTCAAGGACTCAAACATGGGAATAATTATGAAAACCATGACAGCCTTGGCCGACTTGTGTTATTTCTCAGCCCGTAAAATCACTTCATCGCGCGGTGGTGGTATGTGTACCGACAGATTAGAAATTTTCAAAGAATTAGAGGCTCTTGTTCCTTTATATGAAGGGTTCCTTACTTATGGCGGTATTTCTACTCGCGAAATTGAAGCCATGGCTGTAGGTTTGTACGAAACGCAAGATGAAAGTATGATTTGCCAAAGTCCTCAGTTTATTAAGTATTTAGTAGATGCCTTGGACGAAAAAGGAATTCCAGTAATTAAACCTGCTGGCGTTTTGGGAGCGCATATCGACGCTATGCAAGTCTGTGCTCATATTCCTCAAACAGAATATCCTGCAGGTGCATTGGCAGCAGCTTTATTCTTGATTTCGGGAGTTCGTGGCATGGAACGTGGTTCTGTTTCAAACCAACGTGACGAATATGGAAACGAAACTTATGCCGATATGGAGTTAGTTCGTTTAGCTGTTCCACGTCGTGTTTTCACACTTTCGCAGATTAAATATGTGGAAGATAGAATGAATTGGTTGTATCAAAATCGTGAATTAATTGGCGGTTTGAAATTCGTGTACGAACCACCAGTACTTCGTTTCTTTATGGGCGGTTTGGAACCTACGAGCGATTGGCCGCAAAAATTAATGGCGAAATTCAAAGAAGATTTTGGCGATAGTTTATAATCTAGTTAGAATTTAGAATTGATTAAAAATCATCAATATAGAAAACATCGGATGCAGTGAGCATTCGGTGTTTTCTGCTTTTTATTCCTATATTTCAAGTTTAGAAACTTAGATATATATTCTTTTTGACTAACTTTGCAATGCAAAAAGCATTTACAAACAGTTTCTTAATTATGCAACGGATTTTTTTAATTGGGTATATGGGTTCGGGTAAAACCTCTATGGGCAAATTGTTGGCTACGCAGTTGGCATACGACTTTGTAGATTTAGATGCCTATATCGAGTCTAAATATCATAAAACCATCTCTCAGATATTTGCAGAAAAGGGTGAAAGTAAGTTCCGCGAAATAGAACGCGACTGTTTACGTATTGTAGGTGAGTTTGAAAAGGCAATTATCTCTACTGGTGGTGGTAGCCCATGCTATTTCGACAATATGGATTATATGAATGCACATGGATTGACTATTTATTTACGATTGACCCCTGAGCAATTAGCAGTCCGGCTCGAAACTTCCCGAGCAGGCAAACGCCCTTTACTTGCCGACCGCAAAGGTGAAGAATTACGGCAATTTATTACCGAAGGACTCCTTACCCGCGAGCCTTATTACTCACAAGCTCGTGTTGTATTAAGCGGTAGCGACGAGGAAATTATTGCTAAAATTTTGGATGTAAAACAATTATAGATTTGAATGTGTAAATTTCATTTTAAAATCCAAACACAACACATAATAAAATAAGCTTTTATTGGTTTTATAAAACAAAGTAGGACAAATGTTTATGAACAAAAAAAATATCATATTCCTTTTATTGTTGATTTTGGTTTCGTATTCGTGTAAAACTGACGACCCTAAAATAAAATATAAATACAACTCAAACCCTTCTTATACATGGGGTTATGCTGAATTTTACGGTGCTTATTATTCAGATTTCAAAATACCGAGTAATGTAGTTTCGCTTTCCTTGTTTTCAGACTCATTGCAACTGAACAAGCAGGGAGAATTGGAAGGTTTAGGTCAATATCTTTTTTTGGAAGATATATTTATTGCAGCAACCGACACAATTTTAGCTGCTGGCGAATATAAAATTGCCAACAACGGCAATCCTTTCACTTTCTACAAAGGCGAAGAATTTGCTGTGGATGATGTGAAATACAATATTGGTTCATTTGTACTTTATATCGAAAAGAATAAGCTTTTCACAGTTCAACGGTTTATTTCAAGTGGCTCGTTCAAAGTGAGCAATCAGAGCAATAAACAGGTGATTAGTTGTGATTTAACGCTTTCTGACAGCACAAAGATCAAAGGAAATTTCAGTGCTGCACTACCCTATTACGATCAATCCTTGAAAACCCCCGCTGGTGCTCCCCGCCAAAAATTGGTTGTAAAAGGTTGGAATCTTGTCAAGTAGGTTAATTGTTAGATCTCAGAGTTCAAAAATATTGAGCAAACTAGTCTGTTTTTTATTACCATTGGAACAAAACAAAAAATTCTTATATTTGTTCTTAACTAATAAGTGTAACAAGCGTCAATGTGACTTGCAAGATAGATAATTCTACCGAAAAAGCAATTCATTTTGACAGACATTCAACCTTTAATATTAAAACTTTAGCAGAAAACGATTAGACCGAGAGTCCTGACAGACCCTTTACAGGGTAAAATACTTTTCACTACATCCAACAACTCCCTCATTGAAAGCTATAGTAAAACCTATTAAGTAGAATGTAATTGAACTTTTTTAAGTAGATGTAATATAAATAATAACAATTTTAGTCAATAACAAACCAAAGATTTTATTAACTTTGCATTTTAGATTAAAAATGGGCAAGATTGAAGTTAAAGATACTAATTTTCTGGAAGTTATAGCCAAGCTCGGCTTTGCTTTAGAAGACGACAGCCTGTTTTTAACCAAACAAGAAAATCAATTATCAGACCCTCAAATTCAGTTTCATATTGAGACGGCAGAAGGAATAAATGCCTCTGCTCTATACCTACGCAGACAACTCAACGGCAGCTATAAACCACAAGTCTATTTGTTTGATTTCACAGATAGAAATTTTAAGGAAGCAAAAGAAAATGAAATAGCAGAGATTCAAACAAAAATTTGGAGTAGTGGAGAAGCCCCATTAGCTTGTTTTTTCTACAAGACAGAAATAACAATTATCGACTGTACCAAACATATTACAGAGGAATACAAGCCTGAATACTTAATAAGTGATTTGAAATTAGCTGGTAAAGCTGACAAGTTATATAACGAGCAATTTGCCATAAAAATTAAAAGCGGTGTCTTTTGGGAACAAGAAGAACTAAAAAATAAATTCAAGTTTCAAAACTCTGCCTACGATGCACTAATTAAAAACATTCATGCTGTAAGTCAATCACTACGAGAAAAGCTACGCGACACATCGAATATTATCATAAATAAAATAATTGTACAAGCCATTCTTATCAAATACTTGGAGGAGAGAATTGATAGTGAGGGAAACAAATTATTGTCAAAAAAATATTTTACGAAGTATAACAGTGCATCCACATTTAATGATGTTTTAAAGCAAAGGGGTAAATTTGTTGAATTACTAAACGACCTAAACGATAAAAACACTGGATTTAATGGCAATGTTTTTAAGTGGGAAAAAGAAGAACAAGAACAGTTAAAAGCCATAGACTTATCACAGCTCGCTGAACTTCTGGATACAACCAAATTAGATTTAATGTCACCTCAATTGGAAATTGATTTCTCTGATTGGAGGTATTTTGAGTTTAGATTGATTCCAGTTGAATTGATTAGCCGTTTATATGAGGAGTTTCTGGGAGAAGATAAACAAGAAAAGGGCTTATATTATACACCGTCTCATTTAGTTAAATTATTGGTTGATGAGTGCATTCCACTAAAAAAATATAATGATATTGATCCTGAGAATTTTACAATTCTTGATCCGGCATGTGGATCTGGGATTTTTTTAGTTGTAGCCTTTAAACGATTAGTTCAGATATGGAGACTTAGAAACAATATGAACACTCCTAATATTAAGGTTTTAAAGTCAATATTAAAAAATATTTATGGCGTAGATAAAGAGGAACAAGCCCTACGATTAGCTTCTTTTAGTTTAAGCTTGGCCTTATGCAATGAGTTAAACCCAATAAAAATTCTAAACGAATTAAGGTTTGATGATTTAACAGAAGAAAATTTAATTCATTCAGATTTTTTTGAGTGTAAATCCATCGAAAACAAAAAGTTTGATTTGGTTATTGGGAATCCACCATTTAAAACGGGTGCAATTTCAAATTACTCTAATGTATGGGAACTTGAAAACAAGAAAGTAAAAATCCCACAAGGACAAATTGCTTTAAAATTCCTGTCGGAATCATTCAATTTTCTAAAAGTTAATGGATTAGTTTGTTTGATTATTAAATCATCAGGCTTGTTATACAATAGCACTTCTAATGCCTACAAGAAAGCTTTATTTTCAAACTACAACACAGTTCAGATTTTAGATTTTACTGCTTTAGCAAGGAATAAATCACTTTGGGATAATGGAGCTGATGTAGCTTCGGCAGCAATATTCATTAAAAATGAAAAACCTGATTTCAGCAAAAATATCCTACACCTAACATTTAGAAGAACAAAAGCAACTAAAGAAAGAATTGTTTTTGAAATAGATGACTACGATCTACATTTTGTAAACCGACAAACAGCTATAAGTAATGAATTTATTTGGAAAAACAATTTACTTGGAGGAGGAAGAATTAAAAACCTAGTTGAAAAAGCCCAAGTTCTGCCACTTTTAAATGATGTTTTAAAAAATAATAATTGCATTTCTGGCGAAGGGTATATTATTGGAAATAAAGGTAAATTAACTAGTAGTTATGTTTTCGATTATCCTTCATTACCAACAAAGGGTATTTCAAGTAAAGGAATAAATTACGATTCATTTATCACTATTGATAATCAAACTAAATTTGTTCAAATACCCAACGAAATACTATTTAAGGCTCCAAATATTATTCTTTGGGAAAATATAGGAAAAGATCAATTACCAGTTTTTTATAATGAAACCTCTTTTTCTTTTAAGGATAAAATTGTGTCCATTGCAACTGAAAGTGATGACAAATCTATGCTTCTGAAAATAAATAAATCATTTGAACTGTATTCCAAATTCTATCGATTCTATATTTTCGTTACAAGTAGTCAAGTTTTAGTAAATTTAAATACTGCTATATTAAAGAAAGACTTTATGTCTTTGCGATTTATAATCAGTAAAGAACCTTTCGTAGCAATACAATCCAATGTTGATAAAAATATAATTAATGATGTTAATGATTTTTTTCAAGATTTCCTTAGACACGGAGAAAAATCCAAAGCGATACAGGCTATCAAGCAAACTCAATTTAAATCATTTATATCTAACTACGGTAATGAATTTTCCAGAACGTTAAACACCATTTATGAAGAGAAAAATCGTAAATTTAGACTTAGTGAAGTTATTCAACTTGAAAATTCATTAATTGCAACGGTGTTCAGATATGACAACGAAAATACTGAACCAAAATTTGTAAAAGATTTATCCGAATTAAATATTGGCGGACTTACAAACAATCAAATTTCAGCACATCTATCGGTAAACAGAATAATCAAACTATATCCACAAAAAGATACAATTGTTTTTGTCAAACCGAACCAATACAGATATTGGCTTTCTCTAATTGCTTATCGTGATGCGGATAAATGTTTCTCTGACTTTTCAAATGCTGGGTTTTAATGATTGGCGAGGACTATAAACAAGCAGGCAATTTACCTTCTCTTACAAATCAAGAGGGTAAAACCCTAAATTTCATTTATGATTGCTTAAGAAAAACGTGTAATCCATTTAAAAGAGCGTCCTCACAATCCAATCTAAATTTGCCTCTTAACGAAAACAAACTTACCCAAATATTTGTAGAGCAAATTGAGGTTTTCATAAAATCACATCCCAATATAGGTGTTAAAAACCAATATTCTGATACTTTTTATGGAACTAAAGGAATTCCTGATTTTTATTTTCACAAGGTTGAAGAAGGAGTACATAATGAACCTATAATGGTTTGGGAAGCAAAAATTCTATCAGACACTTTAGGCCTAAAACGCGAAAAAGAATATGTGGAAGGAGAGAAAAGGAATGGAGGAATAGAAAGGTTTAAATCCGAAATTCATGGCAAAGGATTAAGTGAATGTGGTTTAATTGGTTTTATCGAAAAAGAAAAACCAAGTCATTGGCTTACATTAATTAATAATTGGATAACAGATATTGCTACTACAAACAAGTCTTGGAAGGATGATGAAACTTTATCAGAATTAGACTCAAACATTGATTATTGTTTTTTAGAATCTATTGCACACAGAATGACAAGCGATATAAAGTTGACTCACATATGGATAATTTTACACTAACCCTACCATCAGTCCTATTCAAATTTGTAAACCCAAGTTCTTCTTTTTAACACATGCGTTGCTACATCGAAGGTTATATATATTGTCGAGGTGGATCATTAAGAAAAAAAGGAATTATAATGAAAAATATAGTCATTCAAAAAATGATAAAATACTTCGGCACAGATACTCGAAGGATCAATCATGCATTAAAAGTATATGGATTTGCAACTTGCATTGCAGATCGTGAAGGTCTGACAGATAATGAATTATTGATTGTTGATATTGCTGCCATCATTCATGATATTGGGATTAAAGAAGCTGAAAAAAAGTATAATTCAAGCAACGGACATTACCAGGAAATAGAAGGACCAGCAGTTGCCTTAGAGCTTCTTGCCGACTTAGATATTGACGAAAAAACCCTCGATAGAATTTGTTTTTTGATTGGAAATCATCATTCCTATCATAAAATAGATGGAATTGATTTTCAGATTTTAGTTGAAGCAGATTTTTTAGTAAATATCTTTGAGGATGAAATACCGAACCATTCAATTGCAAATATTCGAAAAAATTACTTTAAAACCGAAGCTGGTATTTCAATGATTGAAAGTATGTATATAAAATAAACTTAAAATGAAGTATTCAAACTCAGAAGTAAGAAGACAAGACCGTTTAATATCAGAATCAAGAGCTATGGAACTTTTAGCGGATGGTGAGTATGGCGTAATGTCTGTGTGTTGTGACGATGCCGGAGCGTATGGTATTCCTTTGAGTTATGTATGGAACGGCAAGACGTCAATTTACATTCACAGCGCTACCGAAGGAAAGAAACTAAAATGTTTGGACAAGAACAGTGCTGTTTCATTTTGTGTAGTGGGTAGAACGAATGTAATTTCAGAGAAATTCACTACTGAATACGAAAGTATAATTCTTCATTGTCAGGCATTTCGGAATTTACCTGAGGACGAACGAATGGAAGCTTTGATGTTGATCGTTAAAAAGTACTCTCCTAATGACATAGAAGTTGGAGAAAAATATGCCGAAAAATCATTTCATATAACTGAAATTATCCGATTAGATATAAAAACTTGGTCGGGCAAATCAAAAACTATGTAAATTTTTAACGAGGTTTATAGGATAGTTTTTAGGTAAGCTAACAGAACAAATTGAACCAACTTAGGTGTTAATTTACTACTGTTTCCTCACTACCAACTACTTACTACCAACTACCTACTACTCACTACTCACTACCTACTACTTACTACTTACTACCAACTTCCCACTTCTTATAAACCACCGCATAATACAAGTATTTAAATGCCGACAAAAATAGCGGTGTACCCATAGTGATATAAAATAATGCTAAATACTCAAATGGAATCAACTCAGCTTTACGAACAGTTATACCCAAACTCATCATTAAGGTCATCATAATATAACCTTTGGCGTTGAAAAAAGAATAAAAAGGCAGTTTTGGTTTTGGATTGTTGAGAATCCTACCCACGTTTTTACTGCTAATTTTCTTGAACATAAGCAAGTAGAAAGCTACACCAGCCAAATAACTGCCGAGTATTTTAACAAGAAATTCAACTCCTGAACCTGAAATACCACTCCATCCTCTCATCATGAGCATTATACCAGCCATTGCCCATACTGCGGTGGCTATAAAAAGTAAAACTCTGTGGGAAACCATCGGAATAATATTTGAAAATTTGAAAGACATATTCGTATTGTTTTTAATAGTGAATAATTTGTTAGGCAAAGGAGAAGGCGAAGGCAAAGAAGAAAAAGGAAAGGCTTAATACCAGACTCTTAAAATTCTTTCAAATTCCAAACCCTTCAAATCTAAACCCTTCAAATTGAAATTTTTCATACATGATAATTTTTTGCTACTTTTGCACTTTGTTTTGGACAAAAATATCACATTATGAAACGTATACAAATTATCAACGGCCCAAACCTAAACTTATTAGGAAAACGCGAACCGTCAGTTTATGGAAGCACTACTTTTGATGCGTATTTTGAAACATTAAAAGCAAAATATCCTCAGGTTGAATTGCATTATTTTCAGTCGAACACCGAAGGTATATTGGTTGATAAAATACAAGAAATAGGTTTCTCATTTGATGGAATTATCCTCAATGCTGGAGCTTACACACATACTTCAGTTGCTATTGCCGATGCTATTCGCTCTATAACGACTCCGGTAGTGGAAGTGCATATTTCCAATGTATTCAAGCGCGAAACTTTCCGTCATCACTCCTATTTAACCGAAGCGTGTGTAGGCTGTATCGTTGGTTTCGGACTGAATTCATATCGTTTGGGTCTCGAATCGTTTCTCTAAACTTTATTTCATAACAGTTAAGTGGTTATTTTGTTCCTTTAAAAAACAATTTTATTTTTCCATTGTTAGTAAGATTATCAAATAAATTATATGTCAAAGTCGACCAAAATAGTAGCTACCATCAGCGATAAAAGATGTGATGTGGATTTTCTTCGCGAAATGTATATCGAAGGAATGAATGTTGTGAGAATGAATTCAGCTCATTTACAGGAAGAGGGATTCTTAAAAATCATCAATAACGTGCGTGCTGTAAGCAATCACATTGCTTTGCTAATGGACACCAAAGGTCCAGAAGTAAGAACTACGATTGCCGAAAATGACGCAATTGAAATAAAAGCTGGCGATATTCTCAAAGTTATCGGAAATCCTGACATTACTTCTACGGGCGAATGTATAGCGGTAAATTACCCATTTTTTGTACGTGACCTGCATGTTGGTGACGATATTCTATTCGATGATGGCGAAATAGATTTGAAAGTTGAATCCAAAACAGAAGATTATTTGCTTTGTAAAGCTTTGAATGATGGTGTTTTAGGTAGTCGTAAAAGTGTAAATGTACCAGGGGTACGTATCAATCTGCCATCGCTTACTGAACGAGATAGGCAAAATATCCTTTTCGCAATAGAAAATAATATTGATTTTATTGCACACTCTTTTGTCCGCAACAAACATGATTTACTTGACATTCAAAAAATATTAGACGATCACAATAGCCCGATAAAAATTATTTCAAAAATTGAAAATCAGGAAGGCGTTGACAATATTGACGAGATACTTGAATACACTTACGGAGTAATGATTGCACGTGGCGATTTAGGTATTGAAGTGGCCCAGGAAAAAATCCCAGGTATTCAACGTCGATTGATACGTAAATGTGTGAAAGCCAGAAAGCCAGTGATCGTTGCAACTCAAATGTTGCATACCATGATTAAAAATCCTCGTCCGACTCGTGCAGAAGTAACTGATGTGGCCAATGCTATATATTATCGCACCGATGCATTGATGTTGAGTGGCGAAACGGCTTATGGTAAATACCCAGTTGAATCAGTGCGAACCATGGCCACTATTGCAAAAGAGGCTGAAAAAACAAAAATGTCAGAGAACGACATTCCCATTGAAATAAGTACCAACGATTTAACTTCTTTCTTATGTAACGCAGCAGTTGCTACACGCACCAATCTCAACACTAGAGCCATTATTACAGATACTTACAGTGGACGTACAGCACGGTTTTTAGCAGCTTATCGCGGCGAAAACCCTGTACTTGCCATTTGCTACCATGAGCGTTCAACTCGTGAATTAGCACTTTCGTATGGTGTTTTTCCTATTTATAAGGAGCAAATTGGGAACACGCAGCAATATTTCATCGAAGCATTACAGGATTTATTAAGTAAAGGTTGGATTGAACGTGAAGATGCTGTGTGTTATTTGAGTGGTAGTTTTGGAGAAGGTTTTGGGACTACTTTCTTAGAAGTAAATCAAGTAGATAAGATTCTTGAATCACGTGGTAAATATTTGCTGCCAAACTTCTAGAATCCAATAAATAATATCAATAAAGAGGCGTATATTTATAGTTCGCCTCTTTTTTTGGTAAAATATATTAATAAATTAAACATTTTGCCATTTTATCTGTCTTAGCAATCATGTGTTAATAAGTTTTGGCAATAAAAATTTTGTATGAAAAAAATATTTAGTATTATCGTTTTTGGTTTATTCGTTTTTCAAGCATTTGCGCTTTACACAATCCGTGGGAAAGTGGTAGATGCAACTACTGCAAACCCGCTCGACTTTGTGAACGTTGCACTTTACAAGCTAGATTCAGAAGTTCCCACTACTGGTGTAACTTCCGATGAACAAGGGAATTTCCTTTTACCATCTGTTCCCAAAGGAAAATATACACTTCAAATAACTTTTGTAGGTTACAATTCCATCAATATTCCTCTAAATGTGAGCGACAAAGAATTGAATATGGGTTTAATTAAGTTACTCGAAAATTCAAAAGCACTGAAAGAAATTCAGGTTTTAGGTCAAGGCTCACAAATGCGCTTTGATGTAGACAAAAAAGTTTTTAGTATTGACCAAAGCATAGCCACTTCGGGCGGTTCGGCTACAGATGCTCTTCGAAATATTCCATCGGTTAAGGTTGATAATGAAGGTAATGTTTCGCTGCGTAAGGATGCAAATGTTGAAGTTTGGATCAATGGAAAACCTTCGGGGCTTACTACTGACAACCGAGCACAGATTCTGCAACAAATGCCTGCCGAAAGTATAGAATCGGTTGAAATAATGACAAACCCATCAGCCAAATACAACCCCGAAGGAACTGCAGGAATTATCAATCTTGTATTGAAGAAAAATAGAAAAGCAGGGTATTATGGAAGTCTATCGGTAGGTGCTATGTATCCCGATGGGGGCGCAGTAAGCCCAAATGTGGGTGCAAATATCAATTACAGTAGCTCAAAAATAGACGCTTATGCTAATATTGGTTTACGCGCCATGAAATTTAAAGGTGGATCTAAAACAGACCGATACAATTTGTCGGGTACTGATACAATTTCGCTACTTACACAAAATAGTAGCATGACCAATGCTTATCGTGGTGTTTTTATGAGAGCGGGAGCTGATTATCATATTGACAAGTTCAATACAATTGGCGTATCAGGATTTGGCATGGTGGGCGATGGTACATCAAAAAGTACTATTAATAATGTGCTGACAGATAGGACTATAACGCCAGTAAAAGAACTTAGAAATTATACACGAACAAATGATGGCACAGGCGAACGTCCCAGTTTAAATGCAAATTTAGACTATAAACATGATTTTGATGAAAAAGGAGACCACAATTTGATGGCAAGTCTCTCTTATTCTAATCATACTCGCTCAAGCAATGATACTTACAAACAATCTGATTTAACTAATTATGATGTATCGCAGACGAATACAGGCAACAATAAGGAAGTTACATTTAAAACAGATTATAGCAATAAACTCACTGAAACAAGTCGGTTAGAAGCTGGTTGGCAAAGTACAATTAGCGATAGATCGAGCTTAGGATCGGCTTTTGATAATTATTCCATAAAAGCTATACCTGATTATGCTAACGATTTCGGCTACAAGGAGCAAATTCATGCTGGCTATTTAACTTATGGCGACAGATTTGATAAATTGAGTGTGCAGGCAGGGCTTCGTGGCGAATATATGATGAAAGAAATGAGCTTGACAACTCCTGCCGATGGGACTCAGAATATTGGTCCTTTTAATACTTTTGAATTGTTTCCAAGTATGTATTTATCCTACTCTTTACCAAAGGACAATGAGTTACAATTGAACTATTCACGTAGGGTAAACCGCCCAAGAGGTAGACAGATTAATCCGTTTCGTAATTTTTCTGACTCAACAAATATTTCTTATGGTAATCCTAATCTTTCGCCAGAATATGCCAATTCTTTGGAATTCAACTATATGAAAACTTGGGAAAGTCATTCATTATCAGCGTCCTTATATTATCATTTCACCGATAGTGTAATTGAAGGCGTTCGATTCAGAAATGGTCAAACGATGGAAAGTACGTATATGAATTTAGCCAAGAAACAAAATGCTGGTTTAGAAATAATAGGTAAAAATCAATTGTTTAAAATTTTAAATTTGACTTCATCGCTCAATCTTTACTACGAAAAAATTCATGCATCAGTATATACAAATCCATTTAACGCTTCAATAGTAACCACCATTCCCGAACAAGCTGCATTTACATGGAGTGCCAATATATTGGCTAACTTTATGCTCAGCAAAACACTCTCGGGACAGATTACAGCCGAATACTCAGCACCAACTTTGGAAGCTCAAGGATATGAAAGTCCTGAATATCAAGTAGATTTTGGGCTTCGTAAGACCTTCTTAGACCGAAAATTAAGTCTGAGTCTCATGGCTATTGATGTTTTCAATCTGAACACAAATAGATCTGTTAGCTGGGGAACAGGTTTTTATCAAAGGTCAGAATCTTATTTTCACCGTCGCATGATTGGACTTACAGTAAGCTATAATTTTGGAAATATGAAACCAAAAACATCGCAAATGAAGAAGGGACAAGGTTCTGGTGACATGATGATGGATGGAGGGATGGAGTAGTGTATGGCGTTCAGTGTTTGGTGTTCAGCCTCTTCTTTGCCTTTGCCTATTCCTTTGCCTGAAACTCCTTTCCTTGTTTACTATTATCAACTCTTCTAAATTCAGCACAAACTAAAGCCGTTGCAACACCAACATTGAGTGATTCGGAGGTTTTTCCATTAGCAGGGAAATTGGGTATTAACAGTTTGTTAGTAACCAATTTTTCTATTTTTGGAGAAATGCCGTTTCCTTCGTTACCCATGACGATAATTCCGTTTGAACTCAGTTTTTCGGTATAAATATTGTTACCATCCATAAAAGTTCCAAAAATTGGAGTTGATGCTGGCTGAGTACTTAAAAATTGGTCTAAATCAACATAATGTATCCTTACTCTTGCTAATGCGCCCATTGTAGATTGGACAGTTTTTGGACTGAAAGCATCGGCTGAGTGGAGTGAACAAATAATATCCTGAATTCCAAACCAATCGGCTATGCGAATAATGGTTCCTAAGTTCCCTGGATCTTGAACATCATCGATGGCTAGGTTTAAATTATTTATTGAATCAATATCTGAAAGTTGATATTTAGGTTTTTCAAAAACAGCCAATACACCTTGAGGTGTTTTTAAACTTGAAACCTTTTGTAATTCTTCTGGGCTGACTATCTGGATATTGTGGATAATGTTTCTACCATTTTGACTTAACCAATCGGGAGTGGCTATCATCAACTTTAATTTAAAACTATCTAAAAGTTCGAGTACTAATTTGGTTCCTTCGGCTAAAAATAAGCCTGACTCATCTCTGAACTTTTTGATGGACAAAGCCTTAATCTGTTTTACCTGACTGATAGATATCATAAACTATGAATTAGAAGAAAGTGAATGTTTGAAACTAATTTTCATACAAAATTATTAAATAACCACGGATAACAAAATAAATATTTAAAATGAAGATATTTTCGAGACCAAAATCGTAATTAAATCAATCAATTGCCATCGATAATACTCATTTTAAAGTATATTTGCAAAATAAACCAAACTGTTTGTGCTAAGCATGAAGTTTTACAAATTCTTTCTGATTTTCTCCCTTATTCTGCTCTGTTGGTCGTGTAATGTTACAAAACACGTTCCAGAAGGATCGTACCTATTGGATAAATATACGATTCACAGCGATGTTAAAGATATTTCGAAAGGCGATTTAGAAGATTACCTTCGCCAGACCCCTAATTCAAAAGTATTGGGTTTGTTCCGCATGCAATTAGGAATTTATAATGTAGCAGGTAAGGATACGGCCAGTAAATGGAACAAAAGTTTTATGCGTATGGGTTCTGCTCCAGTTATTTATGATGATTATCAAACTGCAAGATCGGCTACCCAATTGCAAAAAGTATTCATCAATAAAGGTTATATCAATGCTACTATCGACACTGTGGTTACTAAAAAAAATAAGCGAGCGAGTGTCGACTACATTATTAAATCGAACAAACCTTATACTCTACGTAAATATCAGGTTAAAGTAAGCAACAAGGTATTAACTGAAATTGCAACTGATACCTCAAGAACCTTGATTCGTCCTAATATGTTGTTCGATGTTGACATCTTCAATGCTGAACGTCAAAGAGTAGCAACTTTATATAGGAATAAAGGGTATTATAATTTCAACAAAGATTTTCTTGTTTATTCTGTTGATAGTTCGCTGAAAACCAATAAGGTTGATGCCACATTGGATGTTCGACGTAATTTGAGGTTAGCCAACGACTCAATTAATGAAACTATATTTCGACAATTTAAGATTGGGAAGGTTATTTACTACACCGACTTTGATCCTGCTTTTTCTACACTAAATTCAACACTTGAAAAGCCAGACACTATAGAATTCAGGAACTTTTTCCTTATTTCTGGAGATAATAAATTTATTAGTTTAGATGCACTTATACACAATACATATATCACACCCGATGCATATTACAGCGATATTGATGTTGAAAAAAGCTATTCAGCTCTCAATATTTTGGGACCTGTAAAGTATGTCAATATCAGCTTTGTAGAAAATTCAGATGATTTATTGGACTGTGTTATCAGTATTATTCCTGCCAAAACCATTTCACTTTCAGCCGAACTCGAAGGCACTTATACTGAAGGCTATTGGGGCGGTGCTACTAAACTTGGCTTGGTAAATAAAAATGCATTCAATGGTGGCGAAGCACTTACTGTACAAGGAAGGTTTGCATACGAATGGCAACAAGGAATTTGGGCCAGAGAATTGGGCGGACAAATGGGTTTGAAAATCCCAAGATTCTTGTCACCAATAGGAAATTACGATTTCAAACGAAACATACATGCTAATACTGAGTTTATTACCGATTTAAGTTATCAAGACAGACCTTCGGAATTTAAGGCAACTAATATAAGTGGTGGTATGGGTTATAGTTGGATTAGAACTAAGTATCGACATAATTTTGAATTGTTTAATCTCAGTTATATGGATTTCGTTATTGACCCTGATTTTAGAAATAGATACTTGCTTACAGGTCAGTATAATAAATACAATTACGACAACCGGTTTGTGCTGCGAATGGGTTACAATGGCTCGTTCAGTAATTATAATGCGAATAGACCGATGAAGGATTATACCACCTATCGATATAGTTTCGAGTCGGCTGGCAATCTGCTTTATGGGATAAATAAACTTTTGAATACTCAACTTCCGGCCAATGGAAATTATGAGCTTCTGAAAGTTCGTTACTCACAATATGTTCGTGCTGAATATAATACTACTCATTACCAAATTTTTGATAAGAGCAATCGCTTTGTATATCATTTGGGAGTTGGTGTGGGTGTTCCTTATGGCAATGCTGACATTATACCTTACGAGCGAAGATTTTACAGTGGTGGAGCGAATAGCGTGCGTGGATGGAGTGAGAGTACGCTCGGTCCTGGAACTTATCAGAGAATTGCTAGTCGTTTC
>JBBRHJ010000051.1:0-16274 GCA_038222885.1 Bacteroidales bacterium
ATCTTTGCACTCGCAATTGAGAAACAACAACACAATTAAAGTTGACCAATTGAAGTAAAGAATTCGGGGTGTAGCGCAGTCCGGTTAGCGCACCTGCTTTGGGAGCAGGGGGTCGTGGGTTCGAATCCCGCTACCCCGACAAATGAAAATCAGCTATTTACAAGTAAAATTGTGAGTAGCTTTTTTTATGTATTTATTTTTGAAAAACATTTTCTCATAAATTTCTGATTGTTAATACTATGGCTGGTCTTTATATACATATTCCTTTTTGTAAGCAACGCTGCACTTATTGCGATTTTCATACTATCATTGCTCCTAAACAAATGCCAGAACTTGTTCAATCCTTGATTCAGGAAATGCACTTAAGAAAAGATTACCTGAAAAATGAGGTTATAGAAACCATTTATTTTGGTGGTGGAACTCCTAGTTTGTTGACTCCAAGGATGTTTCAGCAGATTTTCAGTACTATTTATGAGTTGTTTACAGTGGATGAAAACGCTGAAATTACCTTTGAAGCAAATCCTGATGATATAACTCCTGTCTACTTAAAGGACATCTCTGCCCTACCCTTCAATAGAATAAGTATGGGAATACAATCCTTCGATGATGTTGATTTGAAGGCAATTAATCGTAGACATACAGCTCAACAAGCAAAAGATGCCGTGAAAATTGCTCAGAAATCGGGCTTTAATAATATAAGTATCGACTTAATTTATGGCTTACCCAATCAAACTTTAGCGAGTTGGCAACAACAAATTGAGCATGTATTTAGCCTTAATGTTCAACATATTTCGGTGTATGGACTGACTTTCGAAAAAGGGACAAAACTTTGGAGACAGCGTGAAAATGCTGAATTAGAAGCTGTTGATGATGATACGATGAATGAAATGTACGATTTATTGCTCATAACGATGGAAGAGAATGGTCTTGAGGCTTATGAAATCTCCAATTTTGCCAAGCCTGGTTTTCGTTCACGCCATAATAGTGCTTATTGGAAGCTGAATCCCTATCTGGGAATTGGCCCTTCTGCACATTCTTACGATGGTGAATCCCGACAATGGAATGTATCATCTAACACAAAATATATCAGAGCAATCAATGATAATAAAGAATATTTTGAAAATGAAGTTCTGACGGCAAACGATAATTATAACGATTATGTGATGATTTCGTTGAGAACTAGAGAAGGTGCTAATTTGAATTTTATTGAAAGTAACTATGGTATTTTATACCTAAATTATTGTTTGCAAAATGCTGATAAGCATATACTTAATAAACTCTTGATAGTAGACGGGAATTCTTTGAAATTTTCAAAAAAAGGTATTCAACTTTCTAATATAGTGATAAGTGATTTAATGAAAGTTTAAACGCTTATTTTAAACCCAAAATAACGACTTTCTTAAATGATCAATTTATTGTAAATCAGAGTATTATAAGCTACTTTTAAAATATGAACTTTTATAATTCCCAGAGCCTCCTTTACTAAAAAATAATTTTGTACTTTTGTAATTCAAATTAATTCAGGTTTTACGATGGGAAATTCAGTTCCACAGAACAATATTCGCAGCAAGTTCTCCAAATGGTTTTGGTCATTATTTGCATTTGGCATTGTTTCAATAGCCCTTGTTTTTTTCTTTATAGTGATAGGTTGGATTGGATATTTGCCACCCATTGACGAACTTCAAAACCCTATCAATAAATATGCAACTGAAATATATTCTTCTGATTTACAGCTATTAGGACGATTCTCAAAAAGTCAAGAAAACCGTGTAAAAGTTGATTACAATCAAATATCTGATAATGTAATTAATGCACTGATAGCCACCGAAGATGTACGATATTTGGATCATTCAGGGATTGATGGTCGCGCTTTATTGCGTGCTGCAGTTTTGAGAGGAATTTTCCAACGAAAAAGTTCGGGTGGTGGTAGCACACTTACTCAACAACTTGCAAAACAACTATATTCACCGGATGCTGATAATTTTGTAGAACGTGCATTACAAAAACCAATTGAATGGGTAATTTCTGTAAAACTTGAAAAATTATATTCAAAAGAAGAAATTATCACCCTCTATCTCAATCAATTTAGTTTCCTAAATAATGCGGTTGGTATTAAATCGGCTGCTCAAATTTATTTCAGCACAAGTCCTGCCAAACTCAAAGTAGAAGAGGCTGCTACTTTGGTGGGAATGTGTAAAAATCCTTCGCTTTACAATCCTGTGAGATTTAACGAACGTACTCGTAACCGCCGAAATGTGGTGTTAAATCAGATGCAAAAATACGATTACATAACTGAAGAGGCTTGCGATTCACTAAAAAATCTACCTTTAACACTGAAATATCAAAAAGCAGATCATAAACTAGGATTAGCTCCTTATTTTAGGGAATATCTTAGGATGGTACTCACTGCTAAAGAGCCATTTAGGAGTGATTATGCAAGTTGGCAAGACAAGAAATTCAATGAAGATAAATGGCAATGGGAAAATAATCCTTTGTACGGATTTTGCAATAAAAACTTCAACACAAGTGGTTCTCCTTATAATATTTATGTAGATGGACTGAAAATTTATACTACCATAGATTCCCGTATGCAAAAGTATGCAGAACAAGCTGTAAAAGAGCATATTGAATCCTTGCAAACCACATTTTTCAAAGAGAAAAGAGGTAGATCTTATGCCCCATTTTCCAGAAAATTGAGTCCAGAAGTTATCAATGATATTATGAGTCGTTCCATGAAACAATCGGAACGCTATATTAAAATGAAAGCCTCAGGATTTACCAAAGAACAAATCGATATTCTGTTCCGAAAACCAGTCGAAATGCAAGTTTTCTCTTATAAAGGCATGGTTGATACCGTTTTATCTCCATTGGATTCTATCAGATATCATAAGTATTTTCTCAGATGCAGCTTTATGTCAATGGATGCCAAAAGTGGATATGTAAAAGCTTATGTGGGTGGACCCGAATTTTCACAATTCCAATATGATATGGTTACCTCTGGCAGCCGACAGGTTGGTTCTACCGTTAAACCTTACCTTTACACCTTGGCTATGGAGGAAGGCATGTCACCTTGTGATAGAACCATAAATAGACCAATCACCATTATGGATGCAAATGGCAGACCGTGGACTCCTCGTAATGCTTCGAAGTCAAGAATTGGTGAATCCGTCTCTTTGCGTTGGGGATTGGCAAATTCAAACAACTGGATATCAGCTTATTTAATGAGTCTATTTACACCGGAAGCATTGGTCAAATTGATGCATTCATTTGGTATCAGAAGTCAACTCGATCCTGTTGTTTCATTGGCATTGGGTTCTTGCGATATTTCCTTGTCCGAAATGGTGGATGCCTACACCGCCTTTCCCAATATGGGCCTAAGGGTCGAACCCATTTACGTGTCGCGGATTGAAGATGCAAACGGTAATGTCATTGCAACTTTTGCTCCTAAGATGCACGAGATATTCAGTGAAACTACCGCTTACAAAATGATTTACATGATGCGATCGGTGGTCGATGGAGGTACTGGGGGACGCATTCGCAGAAATTATGGCTTGATGATGCCAATGGGTGGAAAAACTGGTACAACGCAGAATAACTCCGATGGTTGGTTTATGGGCTACACACCTTCGCTAGTTTCGGGCGTTTGGGTTGGCGGCGAAGATCGCGACATTCACTTCGATAATATCGCCGAAGGACAAGGAGCAAGCATGGCATTACCTATCTGGGCATTGTATATGCAAAAAGTATTAAAAGATTCAAACTTGGGATATTCGGCCACTGAGAGTTTTGATGTACCGGCTAGCTTCAATGCTAATTCAGGCTGCGAAGAGAATCTTTACGAATAAAATGACATTTTTTTTACAATAATTCCTTACTTTAATTAACAAAACGAAAGATATTAAACTGTAAGATAATTTATTCTGTAATTTTAGTTTTATTTGTACTGCACTTTTAATTGCTATGTTTTCTATTTTTACGACTTAAATTGAAAAAATATATTCTAATCATTTTCCTTGCATGTTTTCACTTCATAGGCAACGCCCAGTGGAATACTGATCGCATTCTAACTATTGGGCGAAATGCCTTATATTTCGATGATTATGTGCTCTCAATTCAGTATTTCAATCAAGTAATTAAGATAAAACCTTATTTGGCAGAACCTTATATGTATAGGGCAATGGCTAAAATACAACTTGGCGATGACTTAGGTGCCGATGTTGATGCTACTGAGGCCATTTCTCGCAATCCCTTCCTGCCCCAAGCCTATTATATTCGTGGTTTTGCACGAAGACGATTAAAACAATACCCCGACGCCATTGAAGATTTTTCAAATGCTTACAAATTTAGTCCTAACAGTTTAAATCTACTATTGAATCGCATGGATGCCTATATCAGGCTCGAAGACTACGATAATGCCATGGTTGATTTGAATAATTACATCAAATTGAGTCCGCAATCGACCAATATGTATTACGAAAAAGGATTTATACAAATGGCGATGAAGGATACCACCGAAGCCGAGAAAACTTTTGACAAATATATTCAATTAGATAGTGCTAGTAGTATTGGATGGAGTGCTCGGGCATTGCTCAAGATGCAAAAAAGCAAGACCGAGGATGCCTATTCAGATTATTCGCAAGCCATAAAGTTGAAAAGTACTTATGCTGGCGATTATATAAATCGGGGAATTATAAATGTTCAACGGAAAAATTTTAGGGAAGCATTGAGCGATTATGATAATGCTATTAAACTAGACAAAACCAATGATTTAGCCTATTATAATCGGGGTTTATTGCGGGCTAATCTGGGCGATAATAACAATGCTTTAACGGATTTGCAACAAGTTTTGAAATTAGATAGTACGAACATGGATGCACTCTATCGAAAAGCCATGCTACAAAACACTTTAGGTTTATATAAAAAGGCAATTGTAGATTACAATATAATAATAAAAAAATATCCTTACTTTATTCCAGCTTTTTGGGGAATAGCTGAGGCCGAACAATCATTGGGAAATAATAAAAATGCGTTCAGATATAAGCAGATGGCTTATGAAATTGAACAAAACAAGGATAAAATCAATAAGGAAAACAAGAAAACAATAGCTGCTGATAATATTATAAATAAACAGATTCAAAAAGGTAACACCAATAAAAAAACCGAACTTTTCAATCGCTTTGTTACACAAAATATAGATGATTCAAAATCAGAATCGAAATACAATGATTCGAAGCGTGGGAATGTGCAAGACCAATTTACAGATTTAATAAATCAGCGAAACTTTGCGCTTTCCTATTACGCAAAATCAGAAGAAATTCGCCGTACTAATCTTTATCAATCTATTGTTGAGGATTACAACAAGAAGAGAATCTTGAAGGCTGCGTTGAAAATTACCAATAATGAAATTCCATTAACTTCAGATTTAATTAGTTCGCATTTTGAATCGATTAATGAGATATCGAGCCGCATAAATGATAATGATTCCAATCCAGATTTATATTTCAATAGAGCCTTGGAGTTTGCGTTGGTTCAGGACTTTAGCAGTGCTGTGGATGACTTGAATAAGGCTCTTGCTTTACGTTCTGATTTTGCGATTGCATATTTCTCTCGTGCCAATATCAGATATAAATTGGTTGATTTTCAGAAAAATGGAGTTGATGCGAATAATAATTTAGATGATAATGTACTTGATATTAAAGGAAAAATACTTTTTGATAAGCAGACTAAGTTCAATGTTGAGATGATCATGCGCGATTACGACAAAGTAATTGAATTGCAGCCCGATTTTCCTTTTGCATATTACAATAAAGCCAATATTCTTTGTACACAAAAGGATTTCAAATCAGCGATTTACAACTATGGCAAAACCATTGAATGCAATGCCGATTTTGCCGAAGCCTATTTTAATCGTGGATTAACTTACTTGTTTATTGGTGAAAATGCAAATGGATTAGCTGACCTAAGTAAAGCCGGTGAGTTGGGTATTTATCAGTCCTACAATTTATTACAAAGATTTTCTAAATAAGTTGTTTAATATAAAAGCTCGCGTTTCTATCTACGATTATTCTAGCCTTTCTTAAATTGTAAATGGTCAATCAATAAATAGTAAATTCTTAAACATATTTGTATACCATAAAAATCGCTACAATAATTAGAAATATAGCGTATACTTTTTTAAACATTTTGGAAGGTAATCTCACTGCCAACTTCGATCCAAAATAAGCTCCAATCAAAATTCCGAAAGCAATTAATGCAGCAAAAAGTACGTTTAAATGACCCTCATTTGCATAAATCAATACACTTGGCAATCCTACTGGAAGTTGCAAAGCGGCCAGAGAAGTAGCTGCAGCAGCTTTGGGTGAATAGTGGAACATGGAAATCAATATAGGAACGATGATTATTCCACCCCCTTTCCCGAATAGTCCAGCAAAAACGCCTGCTCCAATCCCAACTAACACGAAAGCCCAAATTGGTTTTAAGGGTGGTTTTATTTCTTCAATAATAGACTGATTCTGTTGTTTTTTTTTAAACAAAGATTTAATATCAAAATAACTCAATGCTATATAAAAAAGAATTCCTGCATAGAGTTTGGTCAATAGAACCTCATTGATATTAATAGCTAACTCGCCACCAATAAACGATCCCAGAAACAAACCCAATGCAATCCACAAAGATTCTTTAACATCTATCATTCCTGCCTTATAATACGCCCAAACGCCTAGTATGCCAACAGGTAATAACATAGCAGCCAGCGAAGTAGCATTGGCATCTAAAATATCAATGCCAAATAGTATAATCAAGGACGGAACCATCACAATGCCTCCACCAATACCAAATAATCCAGATAAAATACCAGCAGCTAAGCCAAGAATAAGATAAGCAATTAAATCCATAAATAGCCCCCCAACCCCCCAAGGGGGGAATTAATAATAAATTTTATTCTACAAAGGTAATATTTATATCGTAGCAAACGTCCAATCCCGATAATAAGTAATCCAATGATTGTGTTTAATTTGATTTAACTGATTTGTTCAATTTTATAGCCTTAAGTATTTGATAATCAAATCAAATCAAATCAAATTCGGAATAATTAATGATATTATTAGAATGATCATTCCGGTAACCAAAATTACTTTTGTTTTAGCACTTGTTCCCAACCATTCTTTTAGTATTATTCCCCACACATTGCTAAAAACGATATTCAACGATAACAGAATGCTCCATGAGAAGGCCATCATTAAGCTGTTTTCTTCGAAAAAGCTTTTGCCCATTACAAATGGAATAAATTGTGAATACCAAAGTCCTCCAGCAAGAATACAGAAAACTAGATTGTTAAATAGTACGGATTTGCTCAGTTTATAATAATCAGAAAATGATTTATTCTTGTAGTTTTGAAATAAACAATACATTAAATTTGACAAGAAGCCACCAAATGTAATGAGTAAAATAGTGGGAAGTCCTGCAAAAAATGGATTAGCACCCAAGGTCAACAGTTTTAATCGAAATGCATCGCCTTCTTCTATTCCCAAGCTAAAACAAGCACTCATTACCCCAGCCAACAAAGCGACTAACAAACCTTTACTTAATGCAAAATCTTTTACCGCAGCTATTTTTTGTTCGTGAGTAAGATTTTTAGATCTTAAACTGCCGGCATAACCTATCACAATAATCCCTGCAATGGAAACGCTTACTCCAATTAATAATCCTAATCCATCGCCTGACAATAAGTCTTTACCCACCATTAAAGCAGGAATTAAAGTTCCAAAAGCCGAACAAGTTCCAAATCCTATCGACTGTCCGAGTGAAACTCCCAAATAGCGCATACTTAATCCAAAACCAAGTCCACCAATGCCCCAAAGAAAGCCATAAGCTATCACTTTCCACAATGAACCATCCATCATTGAATAAAGTTGAACCAATGTATAACCCTCAGGAATAGCAAGTAAAGAACCAAAATAAGGGAAGACCAACCAGGCAAAAATGCCTTGAATAAGCCAAAAGCTTTCCCACGACCAAGTCTTCACTTTCTTGATGGGAACATACGAACTGCTTTGGAGCATGCTTCCAAAACCGATAATCAGTAATCCGACGATTGTATTCATTGTGATTTTTTAAAAATGGATAATAATTTCTTATATCAATAAACTGCATTTA
This sequence comes from Bacteroidales bacterium, assembly GCA_038222885.1. Classification (GTDB taxonomy): domain Bacteria; phylum Bacteroidota; class Bacteroidia; order Bacteroidales; family Paludibacteraceae; genus Paludibacter. Next base: position 8,155 of record JBBRHJ010000051.1, read on the forward strand.
GAACTTTGAAATCGTAGTTTCCTGATCCTACATTGAGAGTAATACTTTTCGAATTCTGGTCAACAATTTTCAAATTATTCTTTACTTTCAATGGTTTTCCATTTATAAGAATATTTGAAATAGAAGAAGTGGGTAAAGTGATTTGTGCAGACGAGTTTGCAGGAATTGCTACCGTCCAACTTAAATTCTCATTCTCCTTTTTCCATTCACTTTTTATGAGTCCGTATGGCGATTCGTGCGAAGCATTTACAAAATTCAACCCTTTGGGGAAAATAGGTTTCATACTGATTTTTTTGAAACCAACTTCTGTTTTATCTGTTTTAATTCCACCCAAATTTTCGTAAAACCAACTCAGTAAATCGCCCAAAAGCATTACATGATTGCCCGAATTCATAGCAGGATCGGCGGTATTACCATTCCAAAGTTCCCAAATGGTAGTAGCGCCATTATCAATCATATATCCCCAACTTGGATAAGTTCTATTGGTTGCAATTTTATACGCCAAATCACCTCGACCGTACTCGGTAAGTCCACGCATAAGAAATTGAATACCAATAAGTCCGACACTAACATGCGAATTAAAATCATTCTCAATTCGTGCACTTAGGTTTTCAAACACTTTTTGTTCGTAGCCAGCAGGAACCAATCCTTGCATCAACGATATAATGTTGGCAGTAACCGTATTATTTCCATATTGTGCTTTTTCGGGTTGGAAAAACTTAGCGTTGTAGGCGGTTTTTACTTTTTCGGCCAATGCTAAAAACTCCTTTTTATCATTTTTATTCCCCACAATATCAGCATTTTTTGCCATAATATTCAGCAAACGATAGAAAAAAGTAGTGGAAAGAATTTCGCCATCTGTAATTCTTAATGGATCTTTGGACCAAATAATATCCAATGTTTCGGGCGGCATACACCAATCACCATATTGATCTTTGGTAATAATATAATCCTTCATGTAATTGGCTTGCATGTAGTTAAGCCATTTTTTCATGGCATCGTAATGTTTAATCACAGATTTCGGATCGCCAAATTGCTCATAAAGCATATTGTTAACATGGATATACGCAGCTGGCCAAGTAATATTATCCGAATAAAACTGCCAATAAGCAGGCGCAACATCCGGAAGGCTGCCATTGGGCAATTGCGAATCTTGAATATCATACGCCCATTTGGAATACAACAACTGATTATTGAACATAAAACTTTCGCCAAAACAACCTGTTGCTCTATCGCCCAACCAGCCCATACGTTCATCACGTTGTGGACAGTCAGTAGGCATACTGCGGTAATTTCCCATAATGCCCCAAGCGGCATTTCTATAAATCTGATTCAACGTGGTATCCGAAGTTACAAACGTTCCACTATTCGTCATTTGATCGTAATTTACTTTGCCAACAAAATCGTTCACGGAGGGCAAATAATCGATACCTGTTATTTCAACATACCGAAAACCATGGTAGACAAATCGAGGTTCGTAAGTAAATTTTTCGTTGGAAGAAGGTGTGTAAATGTCTGTATTAATAGAACCACGCAAATTAGCCGTATAAATATTTCCGTCTTTCTGATTTGTTTCAGCATAATGCAATTTCACCGCTTTGTTTTTCTCACCTTTCAATGTTACCGCTAACCAACCTACCATATTCTGACCCATATCCACCACATATTTTCCTTTTTCAATTTCCTTAATGGCAATAGGTTTTAGCTCACGCATGGTGGCGAGGTTCGGATTTAATTGTGCATTTAGTTTTCCGGCAGGAGCTTCAACCAACTCCACATTTCGCCAATTATTTTCGTTAAAACCAAGCATATTCCAACCTTTCATTTCTAAATTGGCATCATACACTTCGCCATCAAACTCATTATTTGCTACAATGGGTCCGTTGGTCGTAATTTTCCATGACTTATCACTAACAATGGTTTTGGACGTTCCATCATTGTATTTTATTTCTAACTGCATAAGTAATTTTGGAAAACCGTAATGCACTTGTGCCGGTGAATCGAGCGGATCTCCACCAGGAACATTGTCGCGGCGCATCGAGAAAAAACGCCCATTCCCAAGTATCACAGCAATGGCATTTTCGTTAGAATTCAACATGCTTTTCACATCATAAACATTGTAAAATACTCTTTTTGTATAATCAGAAGCTGTGGGTGCAAAAATATCATTACTGATTTTTTCACCGTTAATGTAACACTCGTACAATCCCAAACCAGAAATATATATGGTGGCTTTTTCAATTTTTTTATCTACCGAAAATTCTTTTCGTAAATATCGTGCTGAGAGTTTTGTTTTGGTGGTTAACTTGCCTGAATTCAACATACTATCCATGCCAATCCATTTAGCTTTTGATAAAGGATTATCCATAAAAACCATCGTAAAACGGGCTGCATCGCTCCACGCCGTTTCGCCTTTATTTGTCCAAACTTTTACTTTCCAATAATATGTTTTTTTCGATTGCAAGGGTTTTCCATTGTACACAATGAGTACCGACGAACCACTTTCCAATTTATTGGAATTCCACATCAAATCCTTTCCTGCTTTCAATTTCTCAGGAGAATCTGCCACCCAAATTTGCAATGCATTTTGCAACACATCAGTTTGTTTAGTAGTAAGTTGCCACGAAAAACGAGGGTGCAACATATCTAATCCTAGCGGATTTTCGAGGGTTTCCGTTTTGAGATTACTAATTTTAATATTTTTACAATTAAACGCAGAAGTCGTTTGAATAATAGTAAAAAAGACAGCAATGAATAGCAATGCTTTTCTCATAGCAATATATTTTTATAAGTGAATTAATCCTTTTGCAGCAAAAGGTATCATCGTTTTATTGTTTTTATCAGTAATTTTATACCAACCAATTGTTTGCGGTTGTAAATAAATCGTTTTTCCAGATACTGAATAGTCGAGTTCCATTTCGCTATTATCCGGAAGCACTTTGTAAATTCGCAAGCTATTTATAGCTACTGATTTCTTAAATCGTAGTCCATTAAAATAGCCATTCATCAATATTTTATCATTCAATATATCGAAGTTTTTGAACTCTTTATTTTCAAAGCTATATAATTTATAAGCCATTTTATTTTCCTTGTCAAGATAACATCCCACTTTTCCCACTCCATTGTAAAGCTTTATTTCTAGGGTTTTAGGAATTATTTTATCCGCTATTGGAAGAACTATGCTTTCAGCATTTCCTCCAATATAATATTGCTTTTGGGAAACTAATATTTCTTTTCCTTCATTCACAAAAGACACGGAAGCCATGATATCTGTTTTTGTTGCAAAATCCGAATCACAATAGATTATTTCAACATTGGCCAACGGTTTATTGATATTCAACTGAATTTCTCGGGTTATTTTGTCCGATTTATCACGAAGGATAGCTGATTTATTTGTAACTTTTTTTTGCCCAACAAGCTTTGTTTTAAAAGCATTTAATGCCACAAAGTCAAGTTCTATTTTACTAATTATCTCTTGGCCATCCTCATTGTCATCAATAATTATTTCAGGTTTTTCCTCTTTCCAATTTTCCCATGCATCAAATTTATGACCCAGTGGAATAGATACAAGTTGGAAAGTTCCTGTATTTTTTTTCTGTATTTCAGCTACCTTTTCAAGCACACCAGAAGTTCGATTTAACATCTTTACTTTAAAAGTATCTTTGCCCGTATCTTTGTATTGAATTGTTAATACAGGATTTGACATACCATTGTACATGCCCCGATCGTCCACATCAAAAAGAATTTTTGAATTTGAAGGATTGGTTTTCACCGCTTTCAAGTTCGTACTATTATCAGTAATGTAATTTACCGTTGCACCCTCAGCATTGTACTGTCTTATTCCACTCCAAATATTATAATACGAAATAGTGTCCAACAAATGAAAATCTCTTTTTTTGCGATTGGCTAATGTGTATTCCCCTAAATTTGCATAATATTTATGTTGGCTTTCCACTTGACTTATACTATCAAAATAAGGAAAGTACTTTTGGATATTTGGTTCTAAAATATCCGATTTGTATAGATACAAATTTTTCACACCATCAATGGCAACCCGATTGAACAATGAAACTGGATGTCCCATGGCTTTGAATCCGTTGTTAAATATCTGAGCAGCCGTTTCGTAATAGGTTTTTACGGTTTTATTATTCCTATACCGATTCATTATGTAAGCTGGATCAGACACCGTATCCCACGAATCAAATTTCTCGCTCATGCCATTTTGTTTTATCGATATTCCTTTGGAAACAGCCATAGCAGCTGCTCTACGATAAATAAAATCTTCATTCTGATAACCATTATTCATGGGCGAAATTTGCAAAATGTGTTCTTTGTTAGGCATTAGTTTTTTCGATAGATCCATCGACCATTCCACCACATTTTTCAAATAATTCACATCACTATATCCATAAGCGTTCCATTGGCGATAAATGGATTCCTGAACTTTCAAATCACCTTCCTCATTCGCATTCAAAAGCATTTCTTCCCAACGACCTACTCCACCTACAACAACAGCTTCCACCGTTGAATTGTCGTTGTACTTTTTTGCCACTGTTTGAAGAAACTTTTCGTAGGTTCGCTTGAAATTCTCTGAAAAATAATCGGGGAAACCCACTCTTCGCCTTCTACTGTTGGAGGATTCAATGATATTAATGTTATCAATGCTAACATTCGCTAAATTATGAGCTTCAATAACGACATTATAATCTTCAATATCAGCCAATGTAAATACCTTGGAAAATAGACTTTTTTCTCCATCATTTACCAGAAACTCTTGTTCTACTTTTTCGTTAGGATTACTTTTCGACTGAAAAACCACGTTAAAATAGGCACGTTCCGTTGTGTTTATTAATTGATTTACGGCAAAATCAAATTGAATCAAGTACTCCGAATTTTTCTTGAAAACAGTAATAGTTGAATTGCGAAGCAAGGCAATACTTTCTTTCTTATTGTTGTTTATGATCAATGCTTTTTTGCCATTTGCGGATAAATTAGCATTTCCAATCTTCCCATTCAGCACTTCAAAACCATCGTTTTCAATATTTTTTTCAAAATCAGAAAAAAATCCTTCGCTAATTATGCGAATTCGTTCTTGATCAATGAGTTTTTCGGAAGTACAAAAAGTTGCGTTGTTTGCAGTCATAAATCGCAGAATTACTTTCTTATCTGCCTTTTTCCATACATCAATATTCTTATCAACAAAATTCCAATCGTAAACTCCATCACTGATATACACATCTTTCCATTCAATAGAAATTTCGGCTTTTTTGATATGTGAATTTTCAGCTATTTCTTTAATTTCCTCCTCTGTATTAAAAGGATAGCCATAAAAATAAATAAGTGAGTTGTCCACGTATTTCTTTGCAAAAGCAGCAGAAAAACACATAATAAATAGTGATAACCAACCCCAGTATCTCATTGTGTTAAAAATTGAAATGAATTAAAATGCTACCCTGAAACCGACCAAACTTAAACCAGCGTCTGGATAAAAAGCATTTCTACGTGTTACACGACTGTTTGAATCCACTTCGCGGTGCGAACCTCCTCTGAAAATGCGATAATCGCCCGTTTCTGGACCTTTGGGGTTCGCAACTGGTTTTTTAGGATAAATATCGTACCAATCGGCACACCATTCGTTTACATTCCCACTCATGTCGTAAATTCCCAATTCGTTAGGCATTAAAGTAGCCACTTCGTTAGGGCGAGCAATGCTGTTCAGACCAATCCAAGCAACTTTTTTCACATCGTCGGAGCCTGAGAAAGTATAATTTTTACTCATTTTTCCACCTTTGGCAGCATATTCCCATTCGGCTTCTGTTGGTAAACGACCGCCCACCCATTTAGAAAACTCAACAGCTCCCGGCCAAGTAACATTGATTACTGGATAATTGTCGTATCCTTTGGTTACTTTCCATGCATTATCAACAAAGGACAATCTGTTTTGAGCTCCGGCAGCAAGAACCATTGACTTATTGTTAAACATAGTAGAAATATCAATTTTATTTGCATTTAAAAATTCTGCAAATTGATAGTTGGTTACCTCTGTTGTGGAAATTTCAAAATCAGAAAGCGTAACCACATGCATCGGTTGATCGCCATTATTGAAAGGATCGCCCATAATAAAACTACCACCTTCCACTTTTACTTTCTCCAATTTTCGAGGTGCTGAAAGCGTATTTTTAGCAATTTTCTGTTCAACCGTTTCATATTTCAACTCTTCTACATTCATAGCTTTCAGCATTTTACGATAAAATGCACGAGCACTATTCAAGCGCTTTACAATGCCCGAATCGGTAGTTTCTGCTTCCACATCGTCCATCATTTGCATGTGTCGGCAAATTATTTCAGCTGCATTTTCGGGACTCCAAGTAGGGTGATTGTCAACTACATAATAAACCGGAGTAGTATGCGCCACCGCATCGTTATTGCAATAGGCCACTGCCACTAACCATTGACTTTTGTTTATTGGCAAATCAATATCCAATTTAACCGAATTTTTATTTTCAAGGTTTTTCACTTCCTGAACCAAGCCATCGTTATTATAAATAGCCACTCTGTTGATTGGTGCTACTGCATCTTGCCCCAACCCTTCTACACGCAATTTGGCAATTTGCCCTTTCGCAACTTTTAATTCTGTTCCAGGCAATTTACCATCTGCTTCAAAAAACAACATGGGACCATTGCTAACAAATGTGTTGCCTTTTTTCATCCCTTTGAACCATTTGTCGGGCGTAAATCTTTTTCCGGTGTACACATAGGTTCTTACTTCGCCAATGGTAGCCGCCCAAGGCAAATCGCTTCCAGCAGCTGCTGTTATTCTAAATCCAAGATTCAAATAATCATAATATCCTAAGGCATTGATTTTTGTAAGTTGCAGTATTTCAATAAAATCAATTTCGTTGGTAGTGATAAACCAAGGCAAACCTTGCAAAATTTCACATCCATTAAAAGCCAAGTGAGCAAAGCCAACCAACGCACCCGGTTGTTTGTGTATATTTTCAAAAACGCGATCGTAATAGTCGTAATTTAAAGTATCGCGTTCAAATTTAGAAAGATTCAATCCAATGATATGACCATATTTGCTGCGTGGATCTTCCTGACCTGACACCAACCAATGGTTGCCCGAACGTGTACGAAATTTCTTTCCAAAACCTTGTTGTTCAAAATCAATTCCCGATTTAGAATCGCCATATTGGTGGTGATAACCCATATTCAAGGTATTGGCAATATGTAGGTTTTCTGCCTTGGCGAAATTTATCAGGAAATCACGGTATTCAGGTTTTGTAGTAGGGTGGTGAACGTGCACATCACCCGAAAACCAACCTCTCGAAGGCATATCCACCCATCGGTTTAAAGTATATTGAATATCAAAAGTATGATCGTCATCTGGCACTATAAATTCCTCCATTAACACAGGAATATATTCGTAGCCATGCGAAATGCTTACTAACCATTTTCCAGGTTTCAAGTTAATAGAAAAATTTCCAGAGGTTTGATATAAAGCAGGAGCTTTCCAATAGGGAACGGGTTGCGCTAAATCGTACTCGAAACTACGACGTTGATCAACAGCGCCTTTTCCGGTAGTTTTACGAACTGGACCCACCCAATTAGGGTCGGAACTAAACATAATACCTGACACAAAATCATCCACGGTTGAAAATTCTTTTACCACTTTACCATAAGGAGGAACGACCACTTCTTTTGTTTTAGCATTTTGAATACACATCATTACTGGTGTAACTTTTTTGGTATCTGCCTCTACAATTTTCATATTCACCGTTACCAAATTGTGTGGTAAATCGTGAGCAAAAGTAGTTGTTGTAAATAATAACAATAAAAGAAGAAGCCCAACCCCTACCTCTATCCCCCTTCGGGTACTTTCTCCAAAAGGAGAAAGAAAATTGAAAAGTAGTATTTGGGGAGTTGAAGAGTTCGAATTATATGTTTTGGTGGATAAAAATGGAAATAATGATTTTTTCATGTGGAAGTGTTTTAAAATAATTACACAAAGCATTCTTGAAGTCCCCCTTGGGGGATTAGGGACCCTAATAATAAAACGCCTTCGGGTTTACATACAACCAATCGTAAGCAATTTTTTTAGCATCACTTTCGGTCATAAC
>JBBRHJ010000052.1:0-16211 GCA_038222885.1 Bacteroidales bacterium
TTTGCTAGCTTATCATTGAACTACATTATTCTCGACGAGGCGCAAGCAATTAAGAACCCACAAGCGGACATTACACAGGTTTGTTTGACCTTGAAAGCTGAGCGATTTCTGACACTTACAGGTACTCCATTGGAAAATTCAATAACGGATTTATGGTCGCAGGTGCATTTCTTCAATCGAAATATGTTGGGGACATCTACTCATTTCGTAAATACTTGTAAGATACCAGGAAAACAGCAATTGTACCGACAACTTATTCAACCTTTTCTACTGCGAAGGCATAAAAGTAATGTGTTGAAAGAACTGCCAGAAAAGTCTATTTTTGTTCAATATTGCGATATGACGGATGATCAGCACGAATTCTATAAAGATATTCGCAACAGCTATCGTGACAAATTTCTTGAAAATAAGGATGTAAACGAACGCGTAAATCCAATGATTATGCTCGAAGGATTGTTGCGTTTGCGGCAATCGGCAAATCATCCAGTGCTTGTTGATAAGGAATATGCTGAAAGTTCTGCTAAGTTTGAGACTGTCTGTCAGTTACTTCAAGAAGTGATTGCTCAGGGCGACAAAGTGTTAGTATTTAGCTCATTTGTGGAACATTTGAAGTTGTATAAAAACCAGTTGGATAGTCTTTCGATACCTTATTGTTATCTTGATGGCAGCACGAAAGACCGCAAAATGCAAGTTGAGAATTTTCAGCAAAACGATGATTATCAGGTTTTCTTGTTATCGCTCAAAGCGGGTGGGGTAGGATTGAATTTGACAAAAGCCAGTTATGTATTCTTGCTCGATCCTTGGTGGAATCCGGCTGCCGAAGCTCAGGCATTCGACCGTGCACACCGCATAGGTCAGAAGAATAAAGTTTTTGTTTATAAATTCATTACTAGAAACTCAATAGAGGAGAAGATTTTAAAATTGCAGGAAGAGAAATTGCAGCTATTTAACGAAATGATAGAATCGGGAAGTGATGTCTCTAAAAATTTGAATATCAATGAGCTTATGAAATTGATAGAATGATTTTTTGGAGGGTGCAAGCGGTTTCCCAACCGCTTGAAAAATAGCTCATCAAGCGGTTGGGAAACTGCTTATCCCCCGATCAGTTAAACAATTCAATGCTATAAATTATTTTTCTTATGATGCTTAAATTGAATTGTTTCAGTTTTAAAAAATAAAGGCTGATTCTTTTTGTAAAGAATCAGCCTTTAAAAGAATAAGTTTATTAATTATGTTCTCCGAAATCGTCGAATAGCAACATTTCGCGAGGAACACCTAAGTCCCAAAGCATTTTTTCTACTGCTTTTGCCATAGGACCTGGACCACACATGTAGTATTCAATATCCTCTGGAGCTTCGTGTTTTACTAAATACTCATCGTGAATTACTTGGTGTATAAATCCAACGTAACCCGTCCAATTGTCCTCTGGTTGCGGTTCACTCATGGCTATATTAAAGGAGAAATTAGGAAATTCAGCTTCCAATTTACGGAAATCTTCTTCGTAGAATACTTCTTTTAAAGAACGAGCACCATACCAATAACTAATTTTTCGATCGGTAATTCGTAAAGTATTCAATAAATGTAAAACATGCGAACGTAAAGGAGCCATACCAGCACCACCACCAATATAAAGCATTTCGCGTTTTGAGTCTAAAATAGGGAAGAATTCTCCAAACGGACCAGAAACTTGCACTTTATCGCCTGGCTTAAGGTCGAAAATATAAGATGAACAAATACCAGGTTTCACATCCATCCAACCACCTTTGGCTCTATCAAAAGGAGGAGTTGCAATACGTACATTCAACATTATGATGTCACCCTCAGCAGGATAGTTAGCCATGGAATAAGCACGCATGGTTTCTTCTTCGTTCTTACAAGCTAAATCCCACATTTTAAATTTATCCCAATCGCCACGGTATTTATCATCAATGTTGAAATCGGTAAACTTCAAATTGTATTTAGGAACGTCAATTTGGATATAACCGCCCGAAGTAAAATGCAAATGTTCGCCAGCAGGTAGTTTTACAACAAATTCCTTGATAAATGTGGCAACATTGTTATTCGAAACAACTTCACATTCCCATTTTTTAACTCCAAGAATCGATTCGTCCATCTTTATGACCATATCGTTCTTCACTTTTACCTGACAACCCAAACGCCAATTGTCTTTAATCTCTTTGCGGCTGAAATGTACTGCCTCGGTAGGCAAAATCTCACCACCACCTTCAATTATCTGACATTTACACTGGGCACAAGATCCACCACCGCCACAAGCAGATGGAAGGAATATACTCTGCGTCGACAAAGTATTAAGCAAAGTGCTTCCTGCTTCGGCAATAAGTTCTTTTTCGCCATTAATGGTAATTTTCACATCGCCCGAAGCTACCAAATAGTTTTTGGCAACAAGTAGAACGATAACTAAAAGTAATATCACCAATAGAAAAACCACGAGGCTGGTGATAATCATTGTTGTATTGATTGCTAATAACATAATCTTAATAAGCCTTTACGCATTCACTTTCGTAATGATAAGTTAGGACCAGGACTTTATTTAATTGTTTAATATTGAGGAATAATTAAAATCTATTTGTATTTGATTTCAGGTAGGCTGTTATCAAATTTTCAATCCTGAAAATGCCATAAAAGCAATTCCCATCAATGCTACCGTGATAAATGTGATTCCCAATCCACGCAAAGGTGCTGGAACATCAGAGTATTCCATTTTTTCTCGAATAGCAGCCAAACCAACGATGGCCAATAACCAACCCACACCAGAACCGAGTGCATACGAAGTGGCTTCCCCAACATTGGCAAACGCCTTTTGCTGCATAAACAACGAGCCACCCATGATAGCACAGTTTACAGCGATAAGCGGTAGAAAGATGCCTAAAGATGCGTACAATGATGGAGTAAATTTTTCAACTACCATTTCTACTAATTGAGTCATAGCAGCAATAACAGCGATGAACAATATAAACCCAAGGTAACTTAAATCCAAATCGGCAAATGATGGACTTAACCATTTCAAAGCACCTTCTTTAAGCACATAGTTTTCAAGAAGATAATTCATTGGCAAGGTAATACCTAAAACAAAAATCACTGCGATACCCAATCCAATGGAAGTACTTACCTTTTTCGATACGGCAAGGTACGAACACATGCCTAAGAAAAAAGCAAAAATCATATTGTCGACAAATATCGACTTAACAAATATACTGGCTATATTTTCCATATTATATTTTTAATTAGTTAATGAGTAAAGGTTTGAGATTTGTATAAAAAAACTATTGATTTTAAATCTCCGCTTACTGGTTAACTCGTTTACTATTTTATTTTTCCTGTAATTCCTTGTTACGTGCACGATGAACCCAAATGATACATGCCACAAGTATAAGTGCCATTGGAGGTAAAATCATCAAACCGTTATTTGCATAACCTAAATCGTATACACTCTGAGGTATAACTCGCATATTGAGCAAAGTTCCCGAACCTAATAATTCGCGGAAAAACGCCACAGCCACTAAAATCCAGGCGTAACCAAATCCATTTCCTAGTCCATCAACAAATGATTCCCAAGGTTTATTGCTCATGGCAAAAGCCTCCAGGCGCCCCATCAATATACAGTTGGTAATAATCAACCCGATATATACTGAAAGTTGTACGCTTACATCGTAAGCAAAGGCTTTCAAGATTTCGCTAACCACTGTTACCAAGGCCGCTACAACGACTAATTGAACAATAATACGGATACGATTAGGAATAGTATTGCGCAACAGCGAAATAATAACATTAGAAAAAGCAACAATAATTGTTACTGATACACCCATAACCAAAGCAGGTTCTAATTTGGCAGTAACTGCCAATGCCGAACATATACCCAATACCTGTACAGTAATCGGGTTATTTTTACTTAACGGACCTAAGAAAACTTCTTTAGTTTTTGCTGAAAATAATTTACTCATTTTTCGTTTCCTCCCTTATTGTTTTAAAAATGCTTCGTATTGACCAATGCTGTTAAGTAGCATGTGTTCAACTCCTTTACTCGTAATCGTTCCACCCGATATAGCATCCACTTGCTCTTGCGTGTCTGTATTTTGTCCGGCTTTCATTACCGCAATTGAAACAAATTCTTGTTTGTCGTTCAAAATATGTTTTCCTACAAATTCACTTTGAAATTGTGGTGTTGAAATCTCTGCACCCAAGCCTGGTGTTTCGCTGGCATGGGTAAAGAAAGTACCAAATACTGTGTTTTTGTCATCATCCAAAGCCACAAATCCCCAAATTGGACCCCATAAACCAGCACCACGCAATGGAATAATGTATTTTGTTTTACCATCAACATTAGCAACATAAACCGGAAGTTTGCGAGCATCTAATTTCTTACTGAATTCTTTCACTACATCAATAGCAAAGGCATCACCTTTATTCTCCGATATAATTTCAGCTTTGTTATTTACCACTATCTCCTTAACAATATATTTATCGTATAATACAGCGGGGTTTTTATCAGTTAAATCTATTTGTAACGAACTTAGAATTTGTTTTTTTCTATCAAGTTCTACGTTTTCGGTTTGCTTGCTTTTCAATCCGCTCGAAACCAACGCTAACAGCAACGCTACAACAACCACCATCACCACTGCATAAAGCAAGGTATAACTATTTTTGTTTGTATTCATCGTTTTTAATCCTCCTACTTTTTAATTAGTTTTGGCTCGTTTCAAGCGACGTTTAATATTGGCGTCCACTACATAATAATCAATAAGTGGTGCAAAAATATTCATCAGCAAAATAGCCAACATCATGCCTTCAGGATAACCTGGATTCAATACACGAATCACGATAGCAAGTACGCCTACTAACGCTCCAAAAATCCATTTGCCTGTTTCAGTACGTGCTGAAGTTACAGGATCTGTTGCCATAAACACAGCTCCAAATGCGAAACCACCAAATACCATGTGATTGTACCAAGGGAAATGTGCAGCAGCTGTGTCAGGACCTACAAGGTTGAAAATGTATGCCATAATTGCGCCACCTGCAAATACAGAGAACATTGATTTCCAACTTGCTACGCGAGTTACTAGCAATAAAACTGCACCTATAAGTATGGCCAAAGCCGAAGTTTCACCTACCGAACCGGGTATCAAACCTAAAAAACCATCGAGAAAACCGATAGGGTTACCCGTTATTCCCACAAGTTGGGGTTGACTAGTTAATGCAGTTGCTACTTGTCCCAGCGGAGTTGCACCAGCATAAGCGTCAACAACTGTTCCGCCACCTAAACCAAATGTTTCAGATACACGAACCCAAACCACATCGCCCGACATAAATGTAGGATATGCGAAGAAAAGGAAAGCACGAGTTACCAGGGCAACGTTAAAAATATTCATTCCAGTTCCGCCAAAAACTTCTTTTGCAAAAATCACAGCAAAAGCAGTAGCAACAGCTATCATCCAAAGTGGAGTATCAATAGGAACTATCAACGGAATCAAAAAGCCTGAAACCAAGAACCCTTCTTGAATTTCATGTCCCTTTATTTGTGCTACAACAAATTCAATTCCCAGACCAACACCGTAAGAAACCACAATTAATGGTAATACAGCTAATAATCCATAAACGAAAGTTGACCAAAAATCAACATTTTGACCAATAGCAATATAATGTTGATAACCAACATTGTACATGCCGAATAACAAAGCCGGAACTAAAGCAAGCACCACCATAATCATGGTACGTTTTGAGTCGATGGCATCGTGTATGTGCGTTCCACGTTTCGAAGTAGTGTTTGGAACAAACAAAAATGTTTCAAAACCATCGAAAACTGAATGGAACTTTTCAAGTTTACCGCCCTTTTCAAAGTTCGGTTTCACTTTATCTACTAATTTTCTTAATGCATTCATATCTAATTACTTCCCTGAGTCAGGGTTTGGTTGTTTATTCGAGTTCTTTCTTCATATTGTCCAATGCGTCGCGTACAATGGCTTGCAAAGGAAGTTTGGAGGTACATACAAATTCGCAAAGAGCCACATCTTCGGGAGCAATTTCGTAAGCCCCGAGTGCTTCCATTTTGTCGATATTGCCTACAATCATGGATTTTATCAAAAATTCTGGCAATATGTCCATAGGCAAAACTTTATCGTATTCGCCCGACATGATGATGGCACGAACGCCCCCCATAAGACGAGCATCGTACTCAAAACTCTTTTTGCCAAAAACTTTTTGAAGTATAGTTGTAAAATAGGTGCCGCTTACACTGAATCTATTGAAGCGAGGCATTGCCCATCCAACTAATTCATGTACGTCTTTACCTTCTTTAATCACGGTGATTTGAGTAGCATAAGGGTCAATACAACCTTTTGCCGGCTGTTGAGTTCCGCTGAGTACATTTCCGCTGATGTAGCGATGTTCGATACCCATGGTTACATTGCCCTTGATTAAAGTCGAAATTTCAGTTCCAAATACAGTTTTGATATAATGTGGTTTCACTACCTCTGGACCTGTAATAGCAACGGTACGGGTTAAATCAACTTTTCCTTGGTTGAACAAGCGTCCAATAAATATTAAATCTTGTGCATTCAAAGTCCAAACTACTTCAGCTTTGTTTACTGGATTTACATGATTGATCTGAATTCCAACGTTTCCAATAGGATGAGGACCTTCATAAGCAGTAATATCAACATTTTTTACATTGGCAAATGTTGTATCCCCGTTTTTAATACCCAATTGTACTTTTAATCCTGTAAGTTTAACCAATGCATCTATACCAGTCTGAAAATCATTCATCTGACCCGAAAACACAAAATTGTAATTGGGGGCAAGTGGCGCAGAGTCGAATCCCGATACGAAAATTGCTTTGGGAGCTTTGTCAGGATTAGCAATTACATCGTATGGACGTTGTTTGATATAAGTCCAAAGTCCAGATTGTAATAGTAACTGTTTGATTTCATCGGCATTGAGTTTGTCTATAGAGGTAGACTTAAAGCTTTCGTACGTATATTTGTTGTCGTTTTGAACAACAATACTTAGTACTTTGCGTCTTTCACCACGGTTTACAGCTAAAACTTTACCGCTTACGGGAGAAACAAAATTCATTGCTTCGAAGTTTTTGTCGCGAAAAACAGCAGATCCGGCTTTAACTTCATCTCCTTCTTTTACCAGCACTTTGGGTGTGATACCGTGGTATTGATCCGGAACTATGGCGATGGTTTCAGAAATCAGGGTTTTACCCATCATTTCTTCGGCCTTGCCGCTTATCTGGATATCCAAACCGCGTTTTGTTTTAATCAGGTTGGCCATATTATATTTGTAAAATTTGATAACTTAATTTGTTGTTTTGTCCTATCCGTTAATTCTGTCAGATTTAAAATGTGGGGGAAAAGCTGACATTTTACCTAACACACACATATAAAGATACTTGATTAAAATGACCTTCGTTTGTGAGTCTATTCAGAAAAACGATGCAAAAGTACAACTTTTTCATTGTATTACAACTATAATTAATGAAAAATTTCGCTAATAAGCTTTATGTTGAAATTGAGCTTGCTAACTATATGAATCTGTATTGATTACAATAATTATAAGTACAACTATTTACTTATAGATTTTTGAATTCTTAAAAATTTGACTCTAAAAATGCAATCAATTTTAAGCGTTTGGAGTAATCTGTTATTGAATGCTAACTCAATACTATTTATTCAAAATTCTCGTTATTTCATTGCGATATAATGACATGAATACAATATGGCAACTATTATATATATTTGTAGCCTGCTAACATAGACAAGCCAGAACAAAGAACAAAGAATCGAGATGTTTTATCTAATCGAATTAAAAACTAACCCAAAATTAAATTGAAATGAGCAATCGTTTGTATATTCTTTGCCTTACTTTTTTATCAATAACAACTCAGGCTCAAAAAGTGTTTAGGACTGAGATTTTTGATTCCAACATCAAGACCTTACAAGTGAAGGTGAACGATGAGAAATTTTTATTGCCTATCATTGAGTTGAATGGTTCTGATATAGTCAGTGTAGAGTTCGACGAAATGTCGCACGAATCACATGCTTACAGTTATAACATTCTACATTGCAACGCCGATTGGACTTTATCCGATTTATCGACTAACGAATATCTTTCAGGCTTTACCACAGCAACTATAACGGACTATAGTTTATCGCAATTAACTACCTTTTTGTACACACATTACCAATTCAAATTACCAAATTACGACATAAATTTTAAAATTTCGGGGAATTATTTGCTGTCAATTTACGAAGATAATCAAGCAGATAAGCCAGTGGCTCAGGCTTGTTTTTCCATAGTTGAACCCAAAGTAAAGATTTCTGCCAATGTAAGGGCGAATACCGACACTGAGTTGAATGGCAGGTTGCAGCAAGTAGATTTTGATGTAATGCTGAATGGTTACAGGGTGAAGGATGTTAATCAAGAATTTAAGGTTGTTGTTCGGCAAAACAATCGCTTTGATAATGAGGTACGAAATATTAGCCCAAGCTCTATTTCAGATTCGAAAATAACTTACTCAAATAATAAGGCTTTGATATTTGAGGGTGGAAATGAATATCATCGGTTTGATATTTCATCGGTTTATGCTGCAAGCGAGGGTGTGGCCGAAATACGTTACGCACAACCACATTATGAAGCCTATTTGCTTCAAAATAAAGTAAATACTTCCAAAACCTATCAGCATGATTTTGACGTGAATGGTAAGTTTTTGATCAATTTTCAGGAATCAGTAAATAATAGTAATTACGAAGCTGACTATATGAATGTTCATTTTATGTTGCCCATGAAACAGCCATTTTTCGATGGCCAATTATATTTAGGTGGTGAGTTTAATTATAATTTGTTGAATGACAATTCACGACTTCAATATGATTTTAACGGTGGTGGGTATTATAAAACTATACTTTTGAAACAAGGTGGTTACAATTTTCAGTATTGGTTTGTGCCTAAAGGAAACAGAAAAGCCTTGATTGAAAGAGTTGAAGGTAGTTTTTGGCAAACTGGTAACGAATATACAATTTATGTATACCATCGTCCGTGGGGCGAACGCTATGATAGATTGGTAGGAGTGAAGAGTTTCAATTAGAAGAAATCATCGAAAAATCCTAGTGTTATGTTAAGTGTGTTTTGGTGCTATCATCTGAAATGCACCAACCGCTTTTAAATGCATTAAAGCTACTCTCCGCACATCTCATCCAAGCAGGATTGTAGGATTGAATGAAAAATTCAACTTGACAAGACAGCAGTATAAAGCACAACTTTGAATAATACATAGTTCAATGTATTATTCAAAGTTTTAATTTTATCAATTGTAAGTTGCCTTTTACCAAGGACGGAATTACGAAACTATTAATTTGTGACCTTTGCCATGTATATTGACAATATTAATGTTTTCGTCGCCGCTTAGCAATTTACGTAGCTTACAAATGTATACATCCATGCTCCTAGATGTACGATAATTGTCTTCCCCCCAAATAGTGTTTAGAATATACTTCCTTTCTAAGAATGCGTTTGTATTTGCAATCAGCAATACCAATAGGTACGATTCTTTACCAGTTAGTTTTACAGATTTTTCTTTTGAAATGAGGAGTCGTTTATCAATATCGAATTTATACGATACGATTGTGTACGAAGGAACATTCATCAATGCCTTTAGATTATCATTTAATCCAAGTAAAACGAGTTTTTCGGTTTCAATTTTCATTTTTTAATTGATTAAAAAGTTATATAATTTGAAAGTATTTATATTCCAAAAATGTCAAATGATTCAATTTTGAAACTCTTATTATTAATTAAAACATTTATGTTAAAAGATAGTTCATTGAAATATTGAAAATAATTGTTTTTTTTGCAAATATAATTTATATATGTACATTCAGTCTCTATCTTAAATTAGTATTTATCGGCATAAGTTACAATGAGCCTGATAATTACAAATAAAATAATTGGTTGTGTAAAATTTTGAAAAATATAATTTATTTTTATCGAAAATAGAATTTTTACCCTTATACCTGATTTGGATTTATACTAAACTATGATTTATCTCAAAAAAAGGTTTTTCCATCAAGGCTTTTTATAAACTTTTCTTGATTTTAGCATTCGATTCTTAAAGTTTAAACAATTTCGTTTATAATATTGTTGAACAATTTTTTGATACTATTTGTTGTTATTCATTATAACAAAAAAACAAAAATACTCTAAATTACTTACACTTATAAAGTATTTGCTCAGAATTTTAAATAAATTATTAATTAAATAAAAAAACATGAAAAAAATTAGAAACTCTATTCCCGTTTTCATTGTAATTCTCACATTGTTAATGTTTTCGCGCTGTACCATAGGCGATGACATCCAACAATTGAAAAACACTGTCGACAGCCTTCAGATTATTGTAGGCACCCCTGAGTTTAATACTTTAGTGCATCTTGAATTTGTTGATGCTAAGAGTAAAGCTTATTTAGCAGATAAATCTGTTACTGTAAGTGTTTCTGGCAAGGATGCTGCCTTGGTATTTAACAATATTGGGGAAAAGAAATCTCAATACGAGGCTAAGCTTGGTATTTTAGATTTAATTCTTGATCCGAGTCAGATTGATTCTGTTAAGATAAAAACTACTCCTGTTGAATTTGATGTAACAATTAAAGCTGCAGGATATTCAGATGTTACTAAAAAGATTTATTTCAATAACACTAAAAGACAAACTATCAATATCCCTTTGATAAATTTGACTGATGCTCCTACAGGTGTTAAAGTGGATACAAAAACTAATTTTGTTGCCACTGGAGCTGATGGCAAAACAACTCAAAAGGCAACTATAACTTTAGATGCTGGAAAACAGTTAGTCGAAATCCCAGCTGGAGTTGTACTTAAAGATAAAGACGGGAATAAGATTACTGGTCCTGTCAGTTCGCAAATAATTTTCTTTGATCCCTTATCGCCAGCTGCTCAGGAGGCCATACCCGGAGGATTAGCAGTTCAAGCTGTATTGCCAGGCGGTGCAACTGGTGATGTTGAATTTGTATCAGCAGGTATGTACTTTGTAACATTGAAGGCTGGTGACAAAGAAGTTAAGACTTTCGAGGGTGGTGGAATTCGTTTAAGAACAGTAGTTTCTCCTACTTTAATAAATCCAAATACAGGTAATCCAGTGAAAGCCAATGATGTAATTGAGATGTGGAGTATAGAGGAAGGCACAGGAAAGTGGATATATGAAAAAACAGATACAATTCGCAGCGTAAATGGTGAATTAGTGTTGGAAGAAACTGTTAAACATTTAAGTGGATGGAATTGGGATTTTCATTTTCAATCATGTTACAATGGTCCTAAGTTTGTTTTTAGTGGTATTACTAATAAGTTTTATGTGAATTTGAGTACTAATTTCTCCACAATATTTGGAAATTCAAGAACTTCATATATTGATCCAACTAATTCTAGTTTGTATTCTTATTCCAATAATTTCATTCAACTATATAATACACCAAGCAATAGACCTGCAAAATTCACCTTTGCTAATTCCACTTATAATGTTGGTATGAATCTGAGCTTTTCACCTGCCTCTATTGACATTGCTAATATGTGTGACGGAAAAACATATAATATAGTCGTAACTAATAACACGTTAACAAAAGAGATTGTTAACGTAAATATAGATTTGTCAGCCACATCGGCCACCAACAACTTACTAGTGATTAAACCCAACTTGCCTTTCTATTTCGCATTAAAAAATACTGTTTGGATTCCTGCTACTTTAAAAAATGGGAAAGCTTCTCTTTCAGTAGAAGTAAACAAAGATTACGAGTTAGCCTTTTTGCTAGGGAATACAAGTGGAAAAGGTAATTTAAAAGTGGTTAGCCAAGGAACTAATTATGTGGTTACAGTTACTCCACAAATTAGCTTCAGTTCAACGGCTACTAGCAACCCTATCAGTTTTACGGTTTCTAAAACATCTACTAATAGTGTTGATATCAAATATACTGCAATTGTTTCTGATGAAATTATAAACTTATTCAAATAAAGATTTATGAAAAAAATATTATTTATAATCACAGTGCTTTCTATCTCATTTAATTTGACTGCACAGGACGACGATGTAGTAGGTGGTAAAAACTTTGCTGCTGCAATTGGAATCAGTGGTGCAACCAATGGGATAGGGGCTAATATAACAGTTGGCCTTACCAAAAGCTTCGATCTCAGGTTAGGATATGAAAAATTAGATTGGACAATTCCTACTCTAACTCTTGCTCAAGATAATTTCACTTTTGATGTAGCTCCAAAATTTAAAAATGGGGGTTTTTCAGCCATTGTAGATTGGCATTTTATAAGAAAAATGTACTTATCTGGTGGCCTTTATTTTAGTCGGTTTGGTTTAACTGCTAATTTAAAGTCGGCAGACCCCATAAAAATTGGAGATATCTCTTATAGCCCCGATGACATGGGTCAATTGACTTTGGCTCTTAAACCTAAAAATACGGTAGCGCCCTATTTGGCTTTAGGATTTGGAACAAATCTTTCTCGATATAAAGGGTTAGGTTTAAGTTTTGAGATTGGCGCTTATCATACTGGTTCTTATGTAGTAGATGTAGCTGGTACTAAGTTTTTCGAAGCAAATGGTGATCCAGCAAGCCAAACCTCTTTTGCGAAACTAAACGATACTTTGAGTGGTTTTTCTTGGAGTGGCATTGTACCAGTACTTAAAATCGGAATTTCTTATCGCTTATTCAATGGTTTGGATCTAAAAAAGTAAATTCTTAGATTAACTCAAAAAATCTTTAAAAAAAAACCGTTCACTGTTAAGTGGACGGTTTTTTTTTTGAGTGTTTTGAAAATATATTTAGCATACTTATAAAACAATTACCACAATTTTTGTTACATACAAAACTTTTTTTGTTACAGGAATGAACATTTTTTTGATATGATTTGTTTTTTGTAATTATAACAATAAATTGAGGAAACCCCCTTTTTACTTACACTTGTTAATTAATTATCAACTAATCATATCAACTTACTCTTTTAATTTAAAAATCTTATGAAAAAAATTAGAAACTCATTACCCGTTTTTTTAGTACTTTTCACTCTGTTGTTTTTTTCGCGCTGTACCATAGGCGATGACATTCAACAATTGAAAAACACTGTCGACAGCCTTCAGATTATTGTAGGCACTCCTGAGTTTAATACTCTAGTCCACCTTGAATTTGTGGATGCGAAAACCAAAGCATACATATCCAATAAATCAGTAAGTGTAAGTGTCGCAGGTAAAGACGCAGCAATGGTTTTTAATAATATTGGTGAAAAGAAAGCTCAATATCAGTCTAAATTGGGTATTATGGATTTAATCCTTGATCCGAGTCAAATAGATTCTGTTAAGATGAAAACTACTCCTGTTGAATTTGATGTGACTATAAAAGTTGAGGGCTATTCAAATGTAACAAAAAAGATTTACTTTAACAATGCTAAGAAGCAATTTGTTACCATCCCACTGATAAATTTGACAGAAGCTCCTACTGGTGTTAAAGTAGATGTTAAAACTAATTTTGTGGCTACTGGAAGTGATGGTAAGACAACTCAAAAAGCAACAGTTAGTTTAGACGGAGGAAAACAGATTGTTGAAATTCCAAGTGGTGTAGTCCTTAAAGATAAAGATGGAAATAAATTAACAGGAGCGATTAGTTCACAAATAATTTTCTTTGATCCACAGTCACCCACCGCTCAACAATCAATCCCAGGAGGTTTGGCTGTACAGGCAGTATTGCCAGGTGGCTCCTCAACAGGAAATGTGCAATTTGTTTCTGCGGGAATGTTTTCAGTAATACTTAAAGCTGGTGATAAGGAGGTTAAAACTTTTGAAAATGGTGGTATTCGATTAAGAACAGTTGTTTCACCAACAATGATCAACCCCAAAACAAGAAATCCGGTGAAAGCCAATGATGTGATTGAAATGTGGAGCATAGATGAAGGCTCTGGACTGTGGAAATATGAAAAAACAGATACAATTCGCAGTGTAAATGGCGAATTAGTGTTGGAAGAAACAGTTAATCATTTAAGTACTTGGAATTGGGATTTCTATTATAATTCCTGTGATTCTGGACCTAAATTTACTTTTACAGGTGTTAATGAATCATTCTATGTAAATATAGTTAGTGATTTTTCAGACTGGGGATATACTGAATCAATAACATCATCTATTAATTCTACAGATAAGTCAATACAATTGTATAGAGTACCAAGAGACCGACCTACAAATTTTACATTTACAAGTCCAGCTTCTAATATAGGAAAAAGTCTTAGTTTTTCCCCATCTACTTTAAGTATCGCAAATATGTGTGATGGTAAAACTTACAATATAGTTGTAACTGATAATACAATAGTTTCTGGAGTAGTGACTGTAAACTTAGATTTAACTGCCACTTCTAAAACAAACAATAAGCTAGTAATTAAACCTAACTTACCGATTTATTATGCACCGAAAGGAAGTTTCTTTGGTGTTACTAATCTTGTTAATGGGAAAGCATCGTTCCCTGTCGAAATTGATAAGGAATACTATTTGGCTTTTATGGTTGGAGATGAAGGAGGATACGGCACTTTAAAGATAGGAAATCAAGGAGCAAATTATTTGGTAACATTTACTCCGGAATTTAGTTTAAATACTGCTGCATTACCCAATCCTATAACTTTAACAGTTCCCAAAGAATCTAACAAAAGTGTTGATATTAAATATACAGCAATTATACCAGATAATGTTCTAAACGTATTCAAATAAAGATTTATGAAAAAAATATTATTTATAATCACAGTGCTTTCTATCTCATTTAATTTGACTGCACAAGAAGACGATGTAGTTGGTGGAAAAAACTTTGCTGCTGCAATTGGAATCAGTGGTTCAACCAATGGGATAGGAGCTAACGTAACGGTGGGCCTTACCAAAAGCTTCGATCTCAGGTTAGGATATGAAAAATTAGATTGGACAATTCCTACTCTAACTCTTGCTCAAGATAATTTCACTTTTGATGTAGTTCCAAAATTTAAAAATGGGGGTTTTTCAGCCATTGTAGATTGGCATTTTATAAGAAAAATGTACTTATCCGGTGGTCTTTATTTTAGTCGGTTTGGTTTAACTGCTAATTTAAAGTCGGCAGACCCTATAAAAATTGGAGATATCTCTTATAGCCCCGATGACATGGGTCAATTGACTTTGGCTCTTAAACCTAAAAATACGGTAGCGCCCTATTTAGCTTTAGGATTTGGAACTAATATTGCCCGATTTAAACATTTAGGATTTAGCTTTGAGATAGGAGCTTATCATACTGGTTCTTATGTAGTAGATGTAGCTGGTACTAAGTTTTTCGAAGCCAATGGTGATCCAGCAAGCCAAACCTCTTTTGCGAAACTAAACGATACTTTGAGTGGTTTTTCTTGGAGTGGTATTGTACCAGTACTCAAAATCGGAATTTCTTATCGCTTGTTCAATGGCTTGAATTTGAAAAAGTAAACTGCTGAATGAGCGTTTATAAACTGCTTAATCCAACTTGAAAGTATAAAAAAAACCGTTAGCACTTAAATGCTAACGGTTTTTTGTTTTTTTGTTTTTTTGTTTGAATTTCTAAGTTTACTTTACAATGAATATCGGTTTGGCTACAGTTTGACCTTGATTCTCAATTTTCAAGATATAGGTTCCACATTCTATCTCATGTACATTTAGCCTTGACTCGGTTGATTCTTTGATAAATCGACCATCGACAGTATACAATTTTAATTTAGTATTTCCAGTTAAACCCTTGACCTGAATTACATCTTTGGCTGGGTTTGGGTAAATACTAATGGATGAGCTCATTTGATTATGAATGCCTAAAATTGGTTTACTGTATAGCAAAAGATTATCTAACAGAACTTCCGTATTTTTACTAAAGCTATAAGAATTTTTACGAATAATGTTGATTCCAGTAAGTTGATAATCTTTCGATTTAATTTGTGATTCAACATTTAATTCGTGAAATTCCCAACCGACAAAATTAAGATCACAGAAACTAATGTTTTTCTGTTCAGCACCTGACGAGAATTGAAGTTGAATTTCGCTGCCACTTAAATCGCCAAACAAATGCAAGCCCAATACTTTTTGTTCACTGAGTGCGATAGGGTTAATAAACTTATAACATACTTTTGAATTCAAATCATTGAGTGTAGAACTCAATTTTACC
>JBBRHJ010000053.1:0-16174 GCA_038222885.1 Bacteroidales bacterium
GATGGACATCATTTTCGTTCGAACGAGAAAGTAAGTCTTTCTACAGTTGCAATGAGAGTTCCAGCTCCAAGCAATCCGCTGCTTTTATCTGGAGTCAATCCGTTCTATTGGGATGATCAACCGAGTAAAGGATGGTGGTGGAGAGGAGGAAATTCTTCTGATAAGGTTGAAGCAGCTCATCCAGTTGATGTTATGGAAGATAATGGCTGTGATCCTTGTAAAAAACTCATTGGTGCTGGCTGGCGTATGCCAACTATCCAAGAACTTGAGACATTGAGAGTTGCAGAGGGAATAACGGATGTAAATACAGCATTTAATTCATCACTAAAATTCCCTACTGCAACACCTAGGAGTGTAATTAATGGGAAGTTGGGTGAAAATAATAATATTAGCAGGATATGGTCTAGTACAGCCGCAGACGGAGGTGGTGCTTATGTGTTACATTTTCACGTGGATGCCAACTCAGCGAATACAACTACGAATGTTAGCCGCGGGAATGGCTACTCTATTCGATGCGTTAGGGGAGAATAATTATTGAAGGATATTCTATAATTATAAAATTTTGTGTAAATAGTATGTTTTGTCTTATATAAATAAATAAATTAGTATGTTAAATGTTTTACTTTTAAAATTAAAAGCGTTATGAAAAAAATTATGAAGAAACTTTTTATTGGAATAACTTTATGTTTTTCCGGAGTGGCATTATTGAATGCTCAAGTAATTACTGAAACAGTACCTGGAGTTACAGCCGGTAATGTTGGCACAGTAGAGTTTAAGTATGGTGGTGTAAATGTAATGTATTACACAGTTCGAGCTATGGATGGAAATGTTTGGTTGCAACAAAACTTAGGATCTACTCAGGTAGCAGAATCTAGGGTCGATGTTAAGTCTTTTGGAGACTTGTTTGCATGGGGTCGTTGGGATGATGGTCATCATTTTAGAGACAATACAAAAATTAATTTAGCAACTGCAGCGGGTGCACCTCCAGTACCTAACAACCCAACTATACTTGACGGAACAAATCCATTTTACTTTAGTAATACAACAGTTTTAAATTGGTGGTGGGGTCAAGGAGTTAACAATGATACAGTTGAAGCTGCTAGCGCTAGTGAAGTAACTGCAACTAATGGCTGTGATCCTTGTAAGAAACTAATGGGAGAAAACTGGAGCATGCCAACCAAAGATGAGTGGGAAACAGTAAGGACAGCGGAAGGAATAACTGATGCTAATTCAGCTTTTAGTTCAAACCTATATTTACCCTCAGCCAACACACGTGCCGTTCAAACAGGGGCATTAGGTTCAAACAACAATACAACGCGAATGTGGTCAAAAACGGCTGGCGCTGGTGGAGGAGCTTATGCATTGCATTTTACTACTACTGTAAACTCATCTAATACAACTACAAATATATCTCGTGGGAATGGTCTTCCTATTCGTTGCAAGAAAATGGGTACTACAACTTCATTACTATCTACGGTAGTTAAACCTCAACAATTATTTGTCAGTTGTAACGACGATATTATTAAATTTCGTACGACAAAAGAAAATGAAAAAATATCAAAACTTTGTATTTTTTCTGTTTCGGGAAGAGTCCTTTATGAAATGGAAACTAATTCAAGTGCTAATGATGAATATCAAATTCCATTGTCCTTAGAAAAAGGGTTGTATATTGCAACTGTTGTTTTTTCTTCAAAAGAAAAACAAAGTGTCAAGTTTGTTAAAAATTAAAAACATGTCTGTATTTTTTAATTGACAGATATTTATTTAAAACAAGAAGGAAGTGGGAGCTTACATATAATAAAGAAATCAAAACTTCAACTTATTTGGCTAAATTTATTAACTAATTTTCACTCCCTTCTTGTTGAATATTAAAAATCATATTTCTTAAAACATATCATATGAGACGTTCTTTATATTTTCTCTTTTTACTTTTTTATATTCTGGTAGAGACAGTCCCTCTCAACGCTCAAGAGTATCCGAATATAGGAGCTCAGATATGGATAGAGCCCGGACAAACTCAGCAGGAGATTGACGATTGGTTTAAACTGTCAGCTAAGAATAAAATGTATTCGGTGCGTCTCTTTTTGATGTGGAATTATATTGAGGCCAAGCCGCATCAATTTGACTTTACTTTATACGATTGGGCTTTTGAAGCTGCAAATAAATACCAAGTGAAGATTGAAGCAACAATTTGTGCCATACATGGCCCCGTACATGTAAGTCAAAAGTTTCATGGGCGTCCCCA
This sequence comes from Bacteroidales bacterium, assembly GCA_038222885.1. Classification (GTDB taxonomy): domain Bacteria; phylum Bacteroidota; class Bacteroidia; order Bacteroidales; family Paludibacteraceae; genus Paludibacter. Next base: position 2,246 of record JBBRHJ010000053.1, read on the forward strand.
ATTTAATGAATTATTTGCATCGGAAAATGTTATGAACCGCTCTGCTATATATATTGAGAAAACGGTAACCCGATATAAAGATAACAAAGCATTGGGTAGTTGGTGGATATTGAATGAACCTCGGCGCTTTGACCCTTATTCTGAATTGGCAACAAAAAAGTTACAGGAGTGGGTAGAAAACAAATATAAAAATATAGAAAAAGTAAATGAAGCATGGATAGAGAACTATTCAAGTTTCTCCGATATCACCTATGATCCGCTATGGGAAAAAGGTAGTTATTTTTATTGGCCTATACCTACAGTTGATTGGTATCAATTTCAACGCGATTTCTTAACGTATAATTTGAATTGGATTTCTAATGAAATTAGAAAATACGATAAAACTAAAGTAATTACACTGAATCCCGCCAATGTCTTCGAATCGGCACATCAATACGATTTGCCAGCTTATGAGAAATTTAATAATGTTTTAGGTGCTTCTATGCACGCTTCATGGCAGTTGCGTTTTATGCAGCGTAATCAATATGGATATGCAGTTGCAGGGATATCAGAAATCTTGCGAGGGGCTGCTCCAGAAGGAAAGTTTTGGATTAGTGAACTACAAGGTGGAAATAATACTTGGAGTGGTAAAACAGCAATGTGTCCTGATTCCTTAGACCTTGCACAGTGGATTTGGACAGGGGTAGGTTCGGGTGCGCGAAAAGTAATTTATTGGGCATTGAATTATCGACGCCAAGGTATTGAAGCTGGCGAATGGGGACTGTTTGGTTTTAGAGGAGAGGATACCGATCGTTCACGTGTAACGGCAAAAATGAATGATATAATGGAAAAGAATAAAAAATTCTTTTCAAATTCTAAGCCTTATAAATCTAAAATATCGTTGATACTAAGTCCTGAGACAATGCGAGTTTTACTACATATTGATCCGTTCGAAACAGGTGCTAGACTTTTTGATAAAAATGCTCACGTAATGAGTATTATGATGTGGTTTGTCGCTTTGAGTGAAATGGGATATCAAGTTGACATTCGCTATTTAAATGATTATGAATGGGAATCGCCAGAAATAGGACGCGTTGCCATATTGGCCAATGTAATTGCAATGCCAAGTGAAGTTGTCCCCAAGATGGAAAAATTTGTAGCCAACAATAATAGAATTATTGCTGAAGGATTAACTGGTTTTTTTGATGAGTACGAAACCAATACTTTTATTAAAGGTTTTGAAATGGAAAACCTATTGGGTGGTCGAATGACCGATCTAAGATTTAAGGATACTTTAAACACCTATAATTTTCAAGGAGTCGACATTCCTGCTTATACATGGAAACCTTTATTGAAAATGTCAACTGGAAAGGCAGTTGGAATTAACAATGCCGAAGTATTTGCCATTAAGAATAAATTTGGAGCTGGAGAAACTTTATGGATACCGCCATGCTTTAGTTTAGGAGCCTTTCCTGAAAACACAAAACCATTAAGTTTATTGTGTAATTTCGAGTTAAATAAGTTATTACAGAATCAGCCATTTTATTTTAAAGAATATACAAAAGGAGCTCTTTTACGAATTCTAAAAAACGACAATGAATATCTGACGGTTATAACAAACAATCAAAAAGAAAGTCTACACTTAGGTCTTGTTAATAGCTTAAATCTTTCTCCAACTGTTATTTATGGAGAAAAACACATGTACAATAACGGTAGTGTTTCATTGAAATCAAAAGAAACATTAGTAATTAAATGGAAATAGTTGAAGCTTCAATTTAAAAATATTCTCACTAGTAAATGATTTTAAAAACAACCCATAAGTTAGTTATATTGTGAGAGTGAAAATCAAAAATCGATATTAAATCAATCATTATTTAATGCTGAATTAAATGAAAAAAAGCGTTTTCCTTTTGTCTTCTTTCTTTATTTGGGTTATTGCTGTTTCGCAATCCAATGATAAAGTTTCTAAGGTTCCTCAGTTTAATTTTGGGGCTACATTAGAAGAACAAGTAAAAGAACTATCAGCTAATCCTCTCCTCGAGCGTTTCGAATTTTCTCGACAAAAACTTTCGGTTGATAAACACCGACCCATTTATCATTTTATTAATCCGGAAGGACCTTTGAATGATCCAAATGGATTGTGTTATTGGAAAGGTAATTGGCATTTGTTTTATCAGGCGTATCCGCCAGAAGATGATAGACAACATTGGGGACACGCTCTTAGTAAGGATTTAATTCACTGGAAGGATTTGCCCTATGCAATTTATCCTGACCCTGAAGATAGAGTTTTCTCTGGGAGTACATTTGTCGAAGGGAATAGGGTTATCGCAATGTATCATGGAGTTGGTCAAGGTAGTATGATAGCCACATCTACTGACCCATTACTACTAAATTGGGAAAAGATAGAGGGAAATCCAGTTATTCCAATAGCAAAAGTTGGAGAAACATTACCATACAATGTTTATGATCCATTTATTTGGAAAAAAGGTGAATACTATTATACACTTCAGGGCGGTACACTTCCTATTGGGCCAGGAGGGAAAAACAAGATGGCTAATTTTTTACTTCGTTCTGAAAATCTCACAAAGTGGGAATACATGCATCCATTTGTTGAAAACGATTATTATTCGTTGGTAGGGGATGATGGTGCATGTCCCTATTTTTGGCCAATAGGAAATAAAGGAAAATACATTCTCTTATACTTTAGTCACAAAAGTGGAGGTAAATATTTAATTGGAGATTATGATACAGCTGCCGATAAGTTTCATGTGACAGATGGAGGAAATTTCAATCATGGACCAAGAAATGATGGTGGAATTCATGCTCCTACGGCTTTTCCTGATGGAAAGGGTGGAGTTATTGCTCTTTTTAATATGAATTCTGGCAAAGAGATTGGAGACAAAAGCTTTACACAATTAATGACATTACCTCGATTATTAACCCTAGATGAAGATAATAAGTTGCAAATGACTGTAGCAGGTAATATTAATTCTCTAAGAGGGAAAAAAAAATCAATAAATGAGTTGGTTTTAAACGCAAATGAAGAGAAGGTATTAGATAATATAAATGGAGATGCCTTAGAAATGGATTTTATAATCGATCTTCAAGATGCACCTATGATTGAATTGAACGTATTTAGATCTCCGAGCAAAGAAGAATACACCAGGATACTTTTTTATAAAGATGGTGGATATTTTGACAGGGAATATCCTGATCGAAACGAAAGATTTAGTGCTATTTCTATTGATAACTCAAAAGGCTCTTTGTCCTCAAAAGTGCGCCCTAGAGTCGTCGAAACAGCTGATGTCAAAATTGGTAATGAGAAACGACTTCATCTACGAATCTTTATTGATAAAAGCATTGTCGAAGTATTTGTTAATGATAAACAATGCATTTCGTTAAGAACATATCCAGAGCGAAATGATAGTAAAGGTGTCTCGATTTATTCTCATGGTAAAAATGCTATTTTGAAATCGTTGGATGTATGGCAAATGAAAAACATCTATTCTTATTAATTGTCTCAAACATCTAAATGATAGTCATTTAGGATAAATAGAAAATAATAACACACAAAAAAAGTATGAAAAACAAAAATTACCTAATAGCAATTGTCTCTATTATGATGGCTTTTTTTGCCATGGGATTTGTTGATCTTGTAGGAATTGCAACAAATTTCGTAAAGAAAGATTTTGAATTGTCTGATACTATGGCGAATCTATTTCCATCGATGGTTTTCTTTTGGTTTTTGATTTTTTCTGTGCCTACAGGGATGTTAATGAACCATTTTGGAAGAAAAAAAACTACTTTATTAGGACTAATTATAACATTACTGGCATTAATTATACCACTTATCAATTATTCGTTTTTTTCAATGTTACTCTCTTTCTCCTTTTTAGGAATTGGAAATACACTGTTGCAAGTGGCAATTAATCCGCTTTTATCTAATGTTATTACTGGGACTAAATTGACGAGTTTTTTTACTTTTGGACAATTTGTAAAAGCAATTGCATCGTTTATTGCACCTATTATTGCAGTTTGGACATTGTTAAAATGGGGAGACTGGAGGTTTTTATTCGTCCTATTTGCCATTTTCACAATTATTTCATCCTTCATGCTTGGCTTTTTAAAAATTGAAGAACAGAAAGCCGTTGGACGGAATTCTACTTTTTTGGAATGTGTTGCCTTATTGAAAAATAAAATCGTTTTTCTTTCTTTTTTAGGTATTATGTGCCATGTAGGCATTGATGTTGGTACAAACGTAACAGCGCCCAAGTTATTAATGGAAAGACTCTTTATTAGCTTAGAAGAAGCTGCATTTGCAACAAGTCTCTATTTTTTATTTAGAACAATTGGTAGTTTTTCTGGAGCCTTTGTTTTAGCACGGTTTTCAGCTAAGAAATTCTTCACTTTAAGTTCAATACTTATGTTTTTTGGCATACTCGGATTGTTTTTTGCGAATAATATAACAACAATTTATATTTGTATTGCACTAATTGGCTACGGAAATTCAAATATTTTCCCAATAATTCTTTCTCAAGCATTAGTTTATATGCCTAATAAGAAAAATGAAATTTCAGGTTTAATGATTATGGGTCTTTTCGGAGGAACTATCTTTCCACTACTCATGGGAGGTTTAACAGATGCGATAGGCTCTCAAATAGGCGCAGTTATTATATTAATGATAGGAGTACTTTATCTATCTATTTTTTCTTTAAAATTAAAAGCTAATTAAAATTAATCATATTATGAAAAAGATAGTTGTTGGTATTGGTGAAGTTTTATGGGATATTTTTCCTGATAAAATAAAATTAGGAGGTGCTCCTGCAAATTTTGCTTTTCATTCTTCTGAAATGGGACTTAATGGATTTGTAATAAGCACCATTGGGTCAGACGTACATGGCGATAAGATATTATCTGAACTTCAATCTAAATCTTTAAATCATATAATAGAGAAGGTATCATATCCAACAGGGACTGTTCTCGTAAAAGTAGATAAAGATGGAGTCCCTGAATACGAAATATGTGAAAATGTAGCATGGGACAATATCCCTTTTACCTATGAAATGGAAGAATTGGCAAAAAGAACAGATGCTGTTTGTTTTGGCTCTTTGGCTCAGCGGAGTCCTATTTCAAGAGAAACAATTAATCGTTTTATTGACGCGGTACCCACTCACGCATTTAAGATTTTTGATGTGAACCTACGTCAGCATTTCTATACAAAACAAATAATAGAAGATTCATTACACAAGTCTAATGTCCTGAAAATAAATGAGAGTGAAAAGGAAATACTATCAAGTATGTTTGAATATGTTGAAAGTGATGAGCTTTCTTTTATTACTAAATTGATGGATAATTATCAACTAAAAATTGTAATACTTACTAATGGAGATAAAGGAAGTTCAGTATTTACAAATGAAAAACATTTCTATTGTGAAACACTCAAAGTTGAAGTAATTGATACCGTTGGTGCGGGTGATTCCTTTACAGCAGCCTTTATAAGCTCTTTGTTGTCTGGGGAGACGATAGAAAAGTCTCATCAGTTCGCTGTTAATGTTTCTGCATTTGTTTGCACACAATTGGGAGCAATGGCTAAGTTGCCTGATTATTATCGACTTAAACTTTGATTTGATAGGATCTTTCATAGATTATTCAAAGTAGTAGTGTACTAAATCCTTTCTTACAAAAAATTAAATATATTAGAGAATATGAGAATAATTATTTTAGCTTTGGTAATCAGTTTTAATACGATTTATCTATTGGCACAATCGCCCAGTTTTAATCAAAAAGCAAGTTTGGCCGAAACCTATCAGCATTTTATTCTATATGGACAGAGTCTTTCTACTGGTAATCAATCTTATCCATCGCTTTCGGTTACGAATATTGCGGGGAATTATATGATTGGCGATCAGGTTTGGATTAATTATGGCAATACAAATTTTAGTAATTTTACCCCATTAATAGCAACACTTGCTAAAAGTGATGTAAGTAAGCCGCTTTCGAGGAATGGTGGAATGGCTGAATGTCCACTCATAGCGGCTGTGAATCACATTCAAACAAATTCTGATGTTAAGAACAAAATTCTTGCATCATCGGCTGGAACAGGAGGAAGGTCTATTGAACAACTCTCTAAAGAATCAAAACAATCGATAGTTCACTATCTTGATTATACGAAAACAATCACAAAAGCTTCTGAGATAGCAAAGAATAAAGGTTATAGCATTACCTGTCCGGCGATAATATGGATGCAGGGAGAGAATAATTATATAGCAAATAACGATCGTGGATTAATTCCAGGTCAACCCAACTGTACCGATAAAATTAGATATAAAAGATTGCTTATTCAGTTGAAAAACAATATGCAGACGGATGTAATGACAAGTTATTCGCAAACAGAAAAACCTTTTTTTATTACCTATCAAACTGGAGTACAATATACAAAAGGAAAAAGTCTAGAAATTGGTATGGCTCAACTTGAAATGGCAAATGAGAACGAGGATGTTTTTTGTGCTGGCCCTGTATATCAAATGTCTGACAGAGGAGGGCATCTCGATGCCAATGGATATGGATGGTATGGCGAAATGATTGCCAAAGCATATTTGAAAACGATAAACTCAGGAAAGAAATTTCAGCCGCTCCAGCCAATAGAAGTAGCAAGAGCATCCAACCCAAAGGAAGTTATAGTGAAATTTTTAGTTCCAACCTTACCTTTGGTTCTAGATACTCTGACGGTTAAGAAAGTAACTGATTTTGGTTTTACTGTGTACAACGATGACGTTAGACAAACAATAAATTCTGTAACGATTGATAACGATTGCGTCAGAGTTATTTGCAGTGCCGATTTAAATGGTAAAGTTGAAGTTGTTTATGCAGGTTTAAATACCACATCTCCCAACGATAACGGACATGGCAATTTAAGAGACAGCGACAATTATCAGTCAATATATAACTACATAAATCTTGATAAAAAAAATGCTGACAACTCATATTTCTTTCCACGCGAAGCAACTGAAACTACGCTTCATCCAATTTATGAGCCAAAAGATGAACAAGGGGAAATTTATGACAAACCCTATCCCCTTTACAATTTCTCAGTAGCTTTTTATTATAGTATTGGAAGGACTGTTGAAAACTATGTTGTTCCAAACCTATCGTCTTTGACTGATGTGAAAACTACGAAATCAGTTAATCAAATCTATTTCTCGGGTTCAACTCTGTTTTTAAACAACGATATTGACGAAACTGCATTCATTGAAATTTATAATTCCAAGGGACAGCTTGTTACTAAATCAAAAACCCGTGAAGCAAAATTTTCTACTGCAAATCTTTTGCAAGGAAATTATATCGTAAAAATCAGCATAAATAACGTCAAATCTGTACTTAAGATAAGTGTATAGTGTAAAAATATAGAGATTCACATTTCATTAAAAATGGACACTTTCATAAAGTTGATGTGTCAAAAAATTATTATCAAAATAACGCAAATTGAAATAAAAAACTTCTTTTCCATGCAAATTCAAACTCTTGATCTCATTATCTTTCTTGTCTTCACGTTAGGTACAGTGCTTTTTGGAAGTTCTTTCGTTGGTAAAAACAAAAATGCTGCTGATTACACCCGAGGTGGTGGAGATGTAAGTGGCTTTATCGTAGGAATGTCAATTTTTGCAACCTATGTGAGTAGCATAAGTTTTTTGGCATTGCCAGGCAAGGCATTTATTGGAGATTGGAACTCCTATGTATTTAGTCTTTCCATTCCACTTGCTTCGATATTGGCAGCCAAGTTTTTTGTGCCCTTTTACCGGAGTATCAGTAGTGTATCAGCTTATAGTTTTTTAGAAGAGCGTTTTGGCTATTGGGCAAGGGCTTATGCCGCATCATGTTATTTGTTGACACAGATAGCAAGAATAGGTTCTGTATTATTTCTTTTGGCTTTGCCACTCCACACCATGTTGGGTTGGAGCATTCCTTCCATTATCATTCTTACAAGTTTGAGTGTTACAGTGTATTCTGTGTTGGGTGGAATCAAAGCAATTTTATGGACTGATGCCATACAAGGTATAATATTAATTATTGGTGCTGTGGCATGTGTTGTCGTACTACTTTTCTCATTGCCCGAAGGACCTTCACAATTCTTGACAGTTGGTAGTGAGTTTAAAAAGTTCTCACTTGGAACCTTTGGTCCAGAACTTAACATGTCTACCTTTTGGGTTATGCTTGTTTATGGGATTTTTATCAATCTGCAAAATTATGGCATTGATCAGAATTATGTACAGCGTTACAAAAGTGCTAAGAATGATAAAAGTGCCCGCTTTTCTGCCCTTTTTGGAGGCTTGTTATATGTGCCAGTGAGTTTATTGTTTTTTATAATTGGAACATTGCTTTTTGTGTATTATCAGACAAGTCCGGGATTATTACCTGCTGGGGTGACTGGTGATCAGGTTTTCCCACATTTCATAGTTTATGGTTTACCTACTGGGGTGACAGGTCTTCTTATTGCTGCTATTTTTGCAGCAGGAATGAGTACAATTTCGACGAGTATAAATAGTTCTGCAACCATTGTACTTACTGATTTTTTTCAACGAGGGGAGAAAAAAATAGATGAGAAAAGAAATATGAAAATATTATATATTACTTCTTTTGTCTTTGGTTTATTGGGAACAGGCGTAGCATTGGCAATGATGACGGTGAAAAGTGCATTAGACGCTTGGTGGAGCTTGGCAGCCATTTTTAGTGGAGGTATGTTAGGTTTATTTCTTCTTGGATTTATATCTAAAAAAGTGAAGGGAATATATGCACTCATTGGTGTTGTTTGCGGAGTGATATTGATTGCATGGATTAGTTTCAGTGGACAAACAATATTTCATAATTATATGACTATTGTGTTAGGTACTTTGACGATATTCATTATAGGCTTAGTATTGACTATATTATTCTCAGGTCATAAAAACCTATCAAAGAATAGATGATTTCTTTGTATTATTGTACAAGCTCGTAAATGACAACTTTCTTAAATTCCCTTTTGTATTAGAACAAATATATTTTATTTCTATAACAAATGGAACTAATACATGGATTAAAAAAATAGTTGCTTAAAGATTATAATTAGTATTTGATTGTATTATGCTAAAAGGAATTTTATTTGATATGGATGGAGTCTTGGTTGATTCCGAAGAGTATATTTTTGAAGCAACCAAATTGATGTTTGCAGAGCATGGGATTATTGTCAATAAGGAAGACGCTATGCCTTTTGTAGGTATGGGTGAAAATAAATATGTCTCTGGAATTGGAGAACGAAATGGATTTATTGTCGACATTGTAAGAGATAAAGCTCGCACCTATCAAATTTACAAAGAAATAACGAGCGGAAAGCTTAACGCCCTACCGGGAGTAATTGATTTTTTAAATCTATGTAAATCAAAAGGATTATTAATGGCTGTAGCCAGTAGTGCCGATAATGTCAAAGTCAGGATTAATTTAAGTGAGATTGGAATTTCTGAAGATACATTTCAAGCTATTGTTACAGGTGAAGATGTAGAAAATAAAAAACCATTTCCGGATATTTATATCAAAGCAGCAACTTTATTGAATTTACAACCCGATGAATGTTTGGTGATTGAAGATGCCGTGAGTGGAATAAAAGCTGGTAAGTCTGCTGGTGCTAAATGTCTGGCACTCACTACCAGTTTCAAATACGATCAACTTCATGAAGCAGATTGGATTTGCAAAAATCTTGCTCATGTTCCAAACGAAGCAATGGAGTGGTGAGGAAGTTTTTCTAATTTGAATTGTTCAGTAGATTTGAATTTCTTGTAAGTAAAACAAATATGTTATAATATGAGCGTAAATTATGTAATCGGTGTAGATTATGGTTCTGATTCTGTTAGAGCACTTTTAGTCGAAGCTGAGACAGGTAAAGAAATTGTTGTTTCTGTTTTTGAATATCCCCGATGGAAAAAAGGATTCTATTGTAATCCATCCATTAATCAATTTCGCCAACATCCACTTGATTATATGGAAGGATTTGAATTTGTAGTTACTGATGTTTTAAAAAGTATCCCAAATGAAATAAACCATGTAAAAGCAATTTCAATTGACACCACAGGTTCAACACCTGTAGCAGTCGACAAAACTGGAACTCCACTTGCTCTATTACCAGAGTTTTCTGAAAATCCGAATGCTATGTTTGTGCTTTGGAAAGATCACACAGCCATTAAAGAAGCAGAAGAGATTAATCAGGTTTCTAAAAGTTGGGGCGGGGTTGATTTCACTAAATATTCAGGTGGTATTTACTCATCTGAATGGTTTTGGGCTAAAGTATTGCATGTCGTGCGTGAAGACAGTGCTGTTGCAGAGGCAGCACATTCTTGGATGGAGCATTGTGATTGGTTGCCTGCTATGTTGACGGGTCATACTAATCCTTCTACAATCAAACGTAGCCGATGTGCAGCTGGTCATAAAGCAATGTGGCACGCAGAATGGGCTGGATTTCCTCCGCTTGAATTTCTAAGTAAATTGGATGATAAACTGATTAAAGTTAGTGAAACTTTATGTAATGAAACTTTAACCGCCAATCAATTGGTAGGTAAACTTACTTCCGAATGGGCTAAAAAATTGGGATTAACTACTTCTGTTTTAGTGGGTGCTGGTGCTTTCGATGCACATATTGGTGCTGTAGGAGGTGAAATAAAACCATTTTATCTAAGTAAAGTTATTGGAACTTCTACCTGCGATATGCTTGTTGCTCCAATTGAGCTTATGCAAGGCAAACTTGTTCGTGGTATTTCTGGGCAAGTTGATGGATCTATTATTCCCGGAATGGAAGGCATGGAAGCTGGGCAATCTGCATTTGGAGATATTTATGCGTGGTTTAAAAAGTTATTGATGTGGCCAGTTGAAAACATTCTTTCACAGTCTGAATTAATAGATACAATTACTCGTGAAAAATTAATTTTAGAAATATCATCGAAAATAATTATCGAACTTACAAATGAAGCCCAAAAAGTACCTATTGCTGAAAGCGGTATCGTTGCACTCGATTGGATGAACGGACGCAGGACTCCAGATGCCGATCAAGAATTAAAAGGCTTAATTGCAGGATTAAACCTGGGTTCAGATGCACCAAGAATTTTTCGAGCATTAGTTGAGGCTACAGCCTTTGGTTCTAAGGCAATTATCGATCGTTTTATTTCAGAGGGAGTACGTATTGATGGTGTCGTTGCATTAGGAGGAGTAGCTAAAAAATCATCTTTTGTAATGCAAATTTTATCTGATGTACTAAATATGCCTATTCAAGTTGCAACATCTGAACAGACCTGTGCACTTGGGGCCGCAATGTATGCCGCAGTAGTTGCAGGTATTTATCCTACAATAAACGATGCTCAAATTAATATGGGTAAAGGTTTTGATAAAACCTATCTTCCTATTCCCGAAAATGTTGAAAAATATAAATTGCTATATAAAGAGTATTCAGTTTTAGGAAATTTCATCTCAAAAAAAAATACACATTAAAGGTGAAAAATAGTATCGAAAATCTCAAATATCTCACACTCAAAGTTGTAGAATTATCTGTCTCGGTTGCAAGTTTTATAAAAAAAGAAAGCGTTAATTTCTTAATCGAGAACATTGAAGCGAAAAGCAGAAACAATTTTGTTACACACGTTGATAAAGAGGCTGAAAGACTATTAGTGGAAGGGCTTTCTGCTTTAATAAGTGACGCTGGATTTATAACTGAAGAAGGAACGGCTGAAAACCAAGGTGAAGAGTATTGCTGGATAATTGACCCATTGGATGGAACATCAAATTTCATTCATAATTCGACTCCTTATGCAATAAGTATTGCCTTAAAGTATAAAAATGAATTATTGATAGGGGTCATTCATGAAGTTACTCGTAATGAATCCTTCTATACCTGGAAAGGTGGCAAAGCTTATTTAAATAGAAAGCCTATTAAAGTGTCAAAGACTAAAAACGTTTCAGATGCTTTAATATCAACAGGAAGACCGCACAATTATATGGAACAATATGCATTGTTATTGAACCTAATGGATTATTTTCTTCAAAACACACATGGTATTAGACAGAGTGGTTCTGCCGCTTCCGATTTAGCTTATGTCGCTTGTGGTCGTTACGACGGTCGTTATGAATTTGGCTTAAAACCATGGGATATGGCAGCCGGAATTTTAATTATAAAACAAGCTGGTGGTCAAGTATGTGATTTTATGGGAGAAAATAACTACTTTGAAAATGGATCATTAATCGCCTCAAATTCTGAATTATATATAGAATTAAGAGACACTATCAAAAATATATTTCAGGAAAATGTGTTTTTGTGAGCCATTTTAGCTAAGGATATAATCAGCCCATGGAAATTATATTCTCAAAAGAATCTTGCATATCATTTTATTACAGATTATTTTTTTCAAGAATTAAAACACTTTTGAATCGGTATAAAGAAAAGTATCAGATACAGAAAATTTTACTCTGTTTCATGTAAACCTATTTGGTGTAAATATTGATTAAAATGTGGGGCGTTCTGTTATCGTATATGCTTTGAGCTTCAGAACTTATTTGTACTTTACAAAAATGATAATAATGTAGTTACATCTTATTGTTAAATAAACTCGAATCAGTTATTATTATACAACACTTGATTCAGATAAAATTGATTAGGTTCTGCTTGTAGGTGGTACCTTTTTTTAATGGAAGATTATGATGATGTTTTACACCTAAAATTAGTTTTATGGAGAAATTCACAAATCTACAACTTGATGAAATAGAAAAACATATAAAAAAAATTGAACAAGATGAAAAGCATGAGATAGCCAAATACATTCATATATTGAGGTTTCTGGAGCCTAAATTGGAGGAATTAAAAGAATTCATTGTAAAATATGATTTTAAAACGGAGGAAGAAGAAATTCTGTTTTTTAAGGTTATAAAACCAAAGATATTAAGTAAACTGATTTATTATATGTCGATATATAAAATTGAAGTAAGTCGTCCAAAAGGTAGTTGTTTGACTATAGAATCCTTCCTGTTAAGCGAGTTAGATCGACTGAAACACTACTTTGACCGCAATATTGAGATGTACCATTATTTTCGTACAGGATGTACTCATTTTGATACAGTTTACTTTCTAAGAAACAGGGATTCCGCTATTCCTATGAATATTGCCTGTTTTTATTTTGAACGTGATGTCAGGTTCTCCACAGGATATGATTATAAAATAGCCAAAATCTTAGCAAATGATTTATTAGAGCTCTATATCAAATCGCAACTTGACAAATTGAAAGCTAATTCAGATACAGAATCCAACGTTCATACAGCACTTAAAACTCGTGAGACTTGGACGGCAAGTAAAACAGATTTGGCTGAATTGATTTACGCATTGGATACTACAAAGTGCATAAACTATGGCAATATTAAGTTGAAAGATCTTGCTTCTTATATGGAGGATATTTTTAATATTAGCGTTGGAGATATTTACCGTATTTATTTAGAAATGAGAGAACGTAAAGGAAGCCGTACAAAGTTTCTTGATCGCTTAAGAGATGAAATGATAGAACGAATGAACGAAGCTGATGGAGGTACTAATAATTGAAATAAATTACTACTCAGCCCCCTAACCCCCTGAGGGGGGAATTCTAAGGGGGAATATTAAGAGGAATTCAGGAGCGATAATCAAATTTAATTCGCAAACATATTGTCTTTTTTTTGACCTTTTTGGCAAATTCCACTTTTGTATTTTTAACAAAAACCCTGTTCAAAACAATTGGAGAGTTGCTGAGTAATCACTAAAATAAATAGTTTATTAAAAAAATAAATAGAAGAAAATATTGATATAAAATTTAGATTTCAACATAACGTTCGCTGAACGTCTCTCACGAAAATCGGCAATTTTCAAAAACAGACGAGACTAATAGAAGAATGTTCATGCATGCTTAAAGTATGCGT
>JBBRHJ010000054.1:0-16091 GCA_038222885.1 Bacteroidales bacterium
TTATATAATCTTAAATCTGATATCAACGAAGAAAACAATATAGCTTCGGAAAACAAAAAATTGGCTGATAATCTGACAAAAAAACTAATAATCTGGTACAATAAAAACCGTTTAGCTCATTAATTTGCACTACAAAATAACAAATTTTTCTCGAATTAAGTATATATCAAAGGATGCAAAGATTTAATTTCAAGAAATTTTGTGGGAAGAAATTTTTAATTCTACTTCAAAATCCTTATTACGAAAATTAACACTTTGACATTTAGATAATTACACATTTATTTATAACGCAAAAAAATAGAGTAATCACACTCTGATATTATTTGAAATGAAACAAATACTATCGGTTTAAAAAATAACAAGATTATCAGAGTGATGAATGTGAGTTTGAAGAAGTAAGTATTTAAATCTTTATAAAAAATGAAATGAAAAAGTGAAATATGTTAAGTGTAATTAATCAACAAGAACATAATGAAAAGAACATTGTACTTTCCACATATTATTAGTTGTATATTGCCATTAACAGTTGGAAGTGTATATGGTATTGAAAAGAAACCGAATATTGTTCTAATCCTTGCCGATGACTTGGGATTCGGCGATGTAGGGTTTACCGGAAGTGATATTAAAACACCCAATATCGACCGTATCGCGGCGGAAGGTGTGAAATTCACTCAATTTTATGCTTGTCCAATGAGTTCGCCTTCACGAGCTGAATTAATGACAGGTCGTTATCCCATTCGGTTTGGCATGATGCGTTCAGTGATTCCCCCTGAACGTGAGTATGGTTTGCCTGATGAAGAGTTTACCGTTGCAGAAATGCTGGGTGAGGCAGGCTACAAATACCGTGGTATGGCTGGTAAATGGCACTTGGGACATCGTCAACATCAATGGCTCCCTACACAAAATGGTTTTAATTTTTACGAAGGATGCTATAATGGTGATTGTGATTATTTTACACAGGATCGCGATGGAGAGCGCGACTGGCATGAAAACGAAGTACCATCAACCAAGGTTGGTTATACCACCGATTTAATTGGTGACGCCTCCGTTGGATTTATCAACTCCGTTCCTACTGATGAACAATTCTTTTTATACGTTCCATTTACAGCTCCACATTCACCATATCAGGCTAAGGACGAGGATATTGCAAAATATCCGAATCGCAGTGGCAATAAACAAATTTACGCAGCCATGGTCGATTGTATGGATCAGAATATTGGACGCATATTAAAATGTTTGGAAGATCGGGGGCAATTGGATAACACGTTTATCTTGTTTTCCAGCGATAATGGCGGAATACTAAAAGTATCAAGTAACGGAGATCTTAGAGGTGAAAAGTTAACGCCTTATCAGGGAGGAATAAATGTGGTTGCCGCAGCGCGTTGGCCTAATGGTAAAATCTCAGGCGGCAAAACAATTACCCAGCGAATCGGTAATATAGATGTGTTGCCAACATTAATGGAAATAGGCTCATTTACGGGTACCGTTTCAAACGAATTAGACGGTATAAATGTATTAAAAGCCATGCAAGGTGAAACAATGCCCGATCGCAAATGGTTTACCTACTTGGATCAAGGAAATAATAAGAATGAAGCGTTGGCGATGAATACAGATCAGTGGAAACTTATATGGACACGAAATGCGCCTGATAATAATGTATCTTTTGAGAAAGTTGAATTGTATAAAATTAGTAGCGACAAAGCGGAAGCGAGCAATGTTTCAGCTCAGAATACGGTAGTTGTTGCACAATTGAAACAAGATATTGAGAAGTTTTATGCTTTTAAGCTACCAAATCAGATTCCACGATATAGTGAACATGAGCTTCTTACGGGGCCTAATATCTATGATTGGCAACCCATTACCTCTGGTCGTCGCATTAAGGTAAAGTCAACAGGAATGTATATAGATATTGATACAAAATCTCTTGCACTAAAACCTTTGGGATCACGTCCGGCAAACGGTTTGCTTAAAATGATTGAAGGCCTATCTGCTGACGTTGTATATATAAGAGCTTCCAATAATGTGAACTTAAAATACATTCTTAATTCCACAAATGCTATTGCTGCTACAGGAGGTGAGGGAGAAAATGCACAATTTGAGTATATCGATTTGGGAAATAATGAGTTTTCATTAAAACCTATTCTAATGCCAAACAACAGAGTAAGGTACAATGCAACACAAGGAAACTTTGATCCAATGGGTCTGCCCGATAATGTTAATACAGTTTTTGTATGGGAAGATATTATTTCTACTAGTATTCATGAATCATTCAACTCGAATGAATTTGAAATATATCCCATACCAGCCAATGATAAGGTGTTTATCAAATGGAAATCAGGCATGCAGAGCAACGTTAAAATATATGTGTACTCATTGTTGGGTGTTGAAATGAAAACAATTATGCTGGAGTCAACACAACTTAACGAAAGCGAGCAGATTGACTTGAGTGACTTAAAAGCAGGTATCTATTTATTGGTAATTGAAAATGGAAAGAACACAAGATTTATAAAGCTTATAAAAAATAATTACTCATAAAGGATGATTAAATATGATGGCCCGTATTTCTACCTAATTTACTTATTTCTTTACAAAGCAAGTAGACTGTTTTATAGATCACGCTTAGTAAAGCAATTTAGTTGTTAAATGTTGCGCCAAAAGGGATCTCTCCTTGAATTAGATTTATACATTTAAGAGGAGTCTTATTTATAAGTGAATATCATGAATACCAAACAAGCGCTGAAATACAAATTAAATACGTTATTAATAGGAATGCCGCTATTTATTGGCGGTAGTATTTATAGTGAGACACGTCCCAATATCATTATTATTCTATCCGATGATATGGGTTACTCTGATTTAGGATGTTATGGGGGAGAGAAATTGAGACTCCAGCTTTGGATAGGCTAGCCGCCAATGGATTGCGTTTTACGCAGTTTTATAATGGAGCAAGGTGCTGCCCTAGTCGTGCCAGTTTGTTAACTGGTTGTTATCCTACTCAAGCAGGAATTGGGCATATGACTAAAGTATTATGGGCTGCATGATGGTACAAGTAATTACCATAAACCTGGTGATGGGGCGCATTACATGGATAATCATATAAAAAAATTGGACAAAACTGCGCGAATCCCGTTATGCTAGGATAAATCTTGAAGATAACAGTTAGAGCCTTTATATTTAAACAATTATACATATCTTTATAGTATAAAAAAAATAGAGTAATCATACTCTTTTAGTATTTGAAATGAATCAAGTACTATCGGATAAAAATTGAGACAACAAGATTATTAGAGTGTTGAATGTGAGTTTAAAGAAGTAAATATTTGAATATATAAAAACAACAAAATGAAAAAACGAACAATTTTAAATGTAATTATTTTGATCTTTGTGTCAAATCAGGTGTTTTCACAAATCGAAGTTTCGACAAGCAATAACACATTACTAATTTCTGCAGACCTAGGTAAAACACCAAAACTACTTTATTATGGTGATAAGTTAAGTGATATTTCAAATTACAAAAACACTGGTGGTAGTTTGGATTATGACTTGTATCCTGCTTTTGGGATACATTGTGAAGGAGAATATGCTATACAGGTTACTCATGTTGATGGAAATATGTCATTAGATCTTACAGTAGAAAGTGTGAATCAAAAATTTGAGAATGGTGTTCAACTAACAACTGTTGTAACCAAAGATAAAATATATCCTTTTTGGGTAACCATTAAGTACAAGGCATTTCAAAATTCAGATATTATTGAAACTTGGACTGAAATTAGACACGAGGAGAAAAAGGATGTTATGCTGTATAAAGCTTTTTCGGCTGCGCTTCAATTGCCTTCAGGAAAACACTATTTGTCACAGTTGAACGGAAATTGGGCTCGAGAAAATATGCTAACTGAGTCATTGTTGACATACGGAACTAAACTTATTTCAAACAAAGAAGGAATACGAAATACTCAAACTGATAATCCTGCATTTATGGTTTCATTAGATGGCAAAGTAACTGAAAATAAAGGAAATGTTGTTGGTGGAGCTTTGGTGTGGTCAGGTAATTATAAATTGCTATTTGATCTAGGAGTTACCGATAAACTAGAAGTTATTGCTGGTTACAATGAAGAGGCTTCACATTATTCACTATCAAAAAACGAAATATTCAAAACTCCTTCATTCCTGCTGACTTATAGTAATAGTGGTAAAGGTCAAGTAAGTAGGAATTTTCATAATTGGGCTTTACATGATGGAGGTTTGTATGGTGCTAATAAACCCAATGATATTTTATTAAATAGTTGGGAAGGTGTATATTTTGGTGTTAATCAAGAACTAATGAATAAAATGATGAAAAACTTTGCCGATTTAGGTGGCGAATTATTTGTTATGGATGATGGTTGGTTTGGTGATAAATATCCTCGAAATAATGAAAAAACCAGTTTAGGAGACTGGGTTGTGGCTAAAGAAAAACTACCACAGGGAATCGAAGGTTTGGTTGAATTTGCAAAGCAAAACAATATTAAATTTGGTATTTGGATTGAACCTGAAATGATTAATTCGCAAAGTGAACTTTTTGAAAAACATCCCGAGTGGGTTATACATCAACCTAATCGTAAAACAATTGAGGGTAGAGGTGGAACACAGATGACTTTAGATTTGTCGAATCCAAAAGTTCAGGATTTTGTTTTTGATATTGTTGATAATTTAATGACAACTAATCCACAAATTGCCTACATCAAGTGGGATGCAAATCATTATATTACTAATTATGGATCAACATATTTACCCAAGGATAAGCAGTCACATTTATATCTTGAATACCACAGAGGTTTGGAAAAGGTTTTGTTGAAAATCAGAGCAAAATATCCTAATTTGGTTATGCAGGCTTGTGCAAGTGGTGGTGGAAGAGTAAATTATTCTTTTTTAAAGTATTTTGATGAATTCTGGACTAGTGATGATACCGATGCATTACAGAGACTTTATATGCAATGGGGTGTTTCGCATTTTTATCCAGCAAAAGCAATGGCAGCACATGTTAGTGCTAAGAAAAACCACCAAACAGGTAGAGAAATTCCTTTGAAATTTAGATTTGATGTAGCTATGACAGGTCGTTTGGGCATGGAAATGAAACCTAGCGATCTTGATGAAAAAGAAAAATCTTTTGCAACAAATTCTATTAAATGCTATAAAGAGATTCGTGACATTGTGCAATTTGGTGAATTATACCGATTATTGTCGCCCTACGACAATGAAGGTAAAACTTCGTTGATGTATATTACTCCTAAAAAAGATCAGGCTTTGTTTTTTGCATTCAATCTAAGATATATACCGAGACAGAGTTTAGCCCCATTTTTAATGGAGGGCTTACTCGAAGATTCTGTTTATAATGTTGAAGAGATTAATTATGAGGGTGATAAATCAAGCATTGGCAATTTCAGGTTGTCAGGACGTGAGTTGATGAATTCTGGATTGAATCTAAATATGCTTAATGGTGAGTACAGAAGTATTGTCTTAAAATTGACGAAGATTAAATAACAAATTGAACATTTAAAATCAAATCGAGTAGGAAGTGAGCGACTAATGGGTTTCTTAACTTTACACACGAACGGAGCGATAATAAGTCGAGAAAAACAAGTAACCTACTTTTTGTAGCGATTCGTTGCTGATTGAGATTGGAAGAATGGAGCTTATGGCGGCAAGCCAAAAAATTCCATTCTTTTACACAGCTTCACACGGTTTATGCACCTACTCTCTTATATTTAGCTGGTGGAAGAACTCAGGAATACATGCAGGGTAAAAGTTTAAGCTTATTCTCTACAATGGTCTCGACTTTATGAAACGACCTGATGCTCATTGGGTATATCTTAACGAAACACAAACTCTGGCAGCATGGGAGTTGTATGATTTACGTAATGACCCACATGAAATGAATAATTTGTATAGCCATCCTACTTATACTAAAATTATGATAAAGCTAAAAAAGGAGATGATAAATTTACGTGTTGAATTTAATGAAGGAGATTATAAATTTATTGAAATTCAGGAAGTTATAAATGATAATTGGAATAAATAAAGATGAAAAAATACAATGCATTAAAAGTAGTCGGGTTAGCAACTACAGGAATGATTATGTGCATTTCTCAAACTACTCAGGCTAGAATCAATGAGAAACCAAACTTAGTTGTTTTTTTAGCCGATGATTGCTCATATTATGACTTGGGAGCTTATGGCAGTAAAGATTCAAAAACTCCAAATATTAATAAGTTTGCAGCCGAAGGTATGCTTTTTACAAAAGGTTATCAGGCTGCGTCTATGAGTTCGCCGACTCGTCACAACCTCTACACTGGTCTTTGGCCTGTAAAATCTGGAGCATACCCTAATCATACTATCGTTAATGAAGGAACCCACAGTATTGTTCAGCACTTGAAACCTGCAGGTTATCGTGTAGCTCTAATTGGAAAATCACACGTAGCTCCAGAATCTGTATTTTCATTTGAATATGTACCACTCACCAAATCGAACGACATTAATTTTACAGCTGTTGATTCTTTTATAGCTTCATGCACTAAATCAAATACGCCATTTTGCTTATTTGTAACTTCAAATCAACCTCATACGCCTTGGAATAAAGGAGATGAGACTCAATTTAACCGGTCAAAAATCTCATTACCACCATTCTTTGTGGATACAAAGCAAACACGGGAACAATTTTGCAAATATTTAGCCGAGGTTAATTATATGGATAATGAATTCGGAAAACTACTTGGAATCATTGACGAATACAAACAACACGATAATACCGTGGTGGTTTATCTGAGTGAACAGGGCAATAGCTTACCTTTTGCAAAATGGACATGTTATGATGTCGGTGTCCATTCAGCAATAATTACTCGTTGGCCGGGTAAAATAGCTTCGGGCAGCGTGTCTGATGCAATAGTTGAGTATTGCGACATTACTCCTACTTTTGTAGATATTGCAAGCTCAAAACCTATCACCAAGATGGATGGAAAAAGCTTTCTACCAGTGCTTTTAGGAAAACGAAAAGAACATAAACGATATACTTTTTCGTTGCAAACGACTCGAGGAATTAATAATGGAAGTGAATATTACGGCATCCGTTCGGTTGCTGATAAAAGGTACCGGTATATTGTGAATTTAACTCCTGAGGCTACATTTCAAAACGAACAAACCAATAGTCCTACTTTTAAAGAGTGGATTTTGTTGGCAAAAACGGACCATAAAGCAAAAATAATAACCGAAAAATACCAGCATCGACCTGCAATAGAACTTTACGATTTGGAAAAGGATCCTTATTGTATGAATAATTTGGCGGAAAAATTGGAATACTCAAATACGATTGCCAAAATGGATAAAGTATTGAAAGAATGGATGCGTTCATGTGGAGATAATGGTCAGGAGACAGAAATGAGGGCTTATGAACACATGCCAAAAAAATTGAAAGAAGAATAGACTTTGAAAGTCAATAAAAAAAAAGTTATCCGAATCATATCTTTTCTATTCCCAATTCTGTCAATAGCCTTAGTATTGCCAATGGATTTAGAAGAGTCCTAATGAAATTGGAACAATAAAGATTAAAATAATTAATAATTTCTTACTTTTATCAGGTTTAATTACCGGTACCTTTACAACTCTATTTGCAGGAAATCAGAAAGGAAAAAAAGCTGCTTTTTGTACCTCATAATCTATTTTTGTTGATGTACGAAACGGGTTGGGATAATTTTGATGAAGTTTAAAGTTGTTTTGTAATTCATAATCATTGATACCTGTAGTCCTCGAACACCTTCCCTGTTCCACAACAGTGTTTGCATTATCAATTGCTGACGCGGGAACACACTAGATACCCGGGTTAGTTTCTAATACCAAACGTTCAAGGCTATTAAGTCCGTTAAAAGTGCCGTTTGCAATTGAATCGGAAATAGTCAAACTGAGTTAATTTAAGTTTTTTCATTGGAAATTACTTTATGGGTTGAATATATTTTAACGACACCAAAAAATGATCTGTTTTGTCCAAAACATCGTTATAAATGGTATTATCGCCATCTTTCCCTTTATAATTGAAGAATCCATGTTTCTCGCCTTTATAGAGAAAAAGCTCGCAGCGACTGCCAACCGCTTCCATTTTTTTCTTATATTCTTCGGCGGTAGTCACAGGCACATGAATATCTTTGGTACCAAAAAATACAATGGTCGGTAGTGCCCCCTTTCGGATATTATGTATGGGAGAGATTTCTCTGTAACGAGATTCCCCACCCATTTTAACGAATCCGTAACCAGTAGGTCCGTTATCAAAAACTGGATTGAACAAAACCAAAGCATTTGGCTTCGAGCTTATTGACAAATTTTCGTTCGGTTCTTCGAGTCCAACAATATTGCCAGTTACAGCAGCTAAATGACCACCTGCCGAACCACCCGCTGCCACTATTTTGCCAGTATCTATTCCCATTTGCTTTGCATTCTCGCGCAAATATCTAATTGCCGATTTTGCATCTCTGGCCGCATCGAAAGGAGTGCTTTTATTCCTATTTTTGATTCTGTAATCAGCTAATACAGTTATCATTCCTCTTGTAGCAAAGTATTCAGCTTGCGTTATGAATTGTTCAATAGTGCCAGAAACCCAACCTCCTCCAAAAAAGAAAATAATAGTCGGATATCTCTTCTTTGGGCTATAATTTTCAGGATAGTAAATTTTCATCGACAGTTTTGTCGTGTCTATGTTTTTGTAAATTTTCATTTCTGTGTTGAATTTATTAAATTCTTGTTCCTGTGAAAAGAGCTTGACCGAAATAAATATGCAAGTTAGAAAGATGAGAAATACAGTTTTTGTCATAATAATTATAATTATTTTAAGCTACTTAAGTACTTGGAATGAATTTAAAACAACTCAATTATTCAGCATGTGTTTTTTTTGATACATCAACTCCCTTAAAATATCTTTCAAGAGTATACTCATTTTGAAATATATCTGGTATTTGTATAAATTTCAAAGGTTCATATTCCGAAGGTAAGATGGTCTTTGCTGTAAGACCGATTGTATCATTTGACACTTTCTGATCCTGCTTCATTAAACCAGTAAGTTCTTTTATTTTATCCTTGTATTTGGGAACCTCTACCAAATTATGAATTTCAAGAGGATCACTCGTTAAATTAAAAAGTTGCGTCAGGTCTCGGTCAGGATAGCGGATTAATTTCCATTCGCCTTTGCGGACAGCACGTACCGAATTTCTATAGGCAGTGAACATTGAAGACCTTACTTCTGTAGATTTCCCTTGAAGTACCGGACTAAAATCTTTCCCATCAACCTCAGAAGGTGCTTGCAGCCCACTCAAACTGCATAGCGTTGGGAAAAGGTCGAACAAGTATACATAAGCCTTGGAAACATCATTCTTTTTGATTCCAGGGCCAGCTATTATCAAGGGAACCTTGACACATTCTTCGTAAAGATTCTGTTTGCCCAACAAGCCGTGACTGCCTATGGAAAGTCCATTATCAGCGGCATAGATGATGATCGTATTATCGTACAACCCATTCTTTTTCAACAGAGCAATCACTTCACCAACTTTTTCATCGACATGGGATATCATAGCGTAATAGTCCGACAACGATTTCTGTATCAGCTCGGTTGTCCGTGGCCAAGAGGCGAGTTGTTCGTCCCGGATTGTCATGTCGTCAAATGCGAACGGGTGGTATTTTTCGAAATTGCCAGGAACGGGCAAGGTTCTATCAGGATACATACCCACGTAATCTTTCCTTGGAGAGCGGGGGTCATGAGGAGCTGTAAAAGCCAAGTAACAGAAAAACGGTTTCTCCTTGTTGCCTGTTGAATAGTTTTGGATGAAATCCATGGCTGCTTTACCAAACACATCAGTGGAATAACCCTTTTCTACAACCCTTCCTAGCTTATTGTTTTCGTCCATATCCCTACATGGCACTTTGAAATGATCGCACATACCTCCAAGAAAAACATTTTTTCCTTCACTAAAAGAACGTTGGAAGCTTTCTGCCCCATTGTGCCATTTTCCTGTACCAAAAGTTTTGTAGCCATTTTTCTTGAAATATTCTGGCATGGTGGTAACCCCCTTCAATTGAAGATTGTCGCCTATATTGAACAAACCCTTGCCAGTCAATAGCATTGCCCTGCTGGGCTGGCTCACTGCGGCATTATTTCCTCCCATAAAATAGCTGTTTGAAAACCGAACACCAGAGAATGCAATCTGGTCGATATTGGGTGTTTGGATATAACTATTTCCAGCACTCCCCAATGCATCAGCCCGCTGGTCGTCCGCGAACAAAATCAGGATATTGGGTTTCAAATTTGCCTGAGCCATTAAGTTGACTGAACTTATCAGGCCAACTATCCCTGTTGCTAGATATTTGTTTGTTATTACTTTCATGTGTTTATAATTTTTATTAGATTATATTATCGTAGTCATCTTGACTTTTTTTAGTGTACAAAGAATAATTAAATTTAGGAAACATTTTGTAGATAACAATATTTTCTGAATTTTATATTTTCCTAGTTGATTTTCAATGGATTAATAAAAATTTATTTTGTTGTATTTATCTCTTCTTTCGTTTATCCCATATTTCTATTAACACTGTATTAGTCTTAATATTAATATATTACTCATTTACAGGGTCTACAGCTGGTAAAAGAATTTCATTCCATTTTTGCTGTAAGCGGTCAAACGATTCGGTACCATATTCATTGCCCAAAAATGAGTTTTTAAGATTTTGGTATCGACACGGAACAATTGCTTTCATTTTATTTAAAATGTCTGCATTTACGGTCGATAAATCAGTTTTCTCAGATGGATCTTTCTTAATGTTGAACAATTGATAACTACCTTTCTTGAAATATAGTTTATAAACAGAATCATTTACGGCAATTTGATTTCCAAACATAAAATAAAGTGGGGCTAAACGTGTGAATTGCTCCTCTTTGATAATAGGTAAAATACTCTGACCATCCAACTGATACTTAATTTTACGAATATCAATTTCCAGAATGTCGGCAATAGTCGGCAAATAGTCGCTTGTAACACAGGCATCATTCACTATGCGCGCAGTTTTTATTTTTGCTGGCCACACCATTAATCCCGGCACTCTGATACCACCCTCATGCAAAGATCTTTTTCTTTCTTTAAATATGCCTGCAGTACCTACTGTGTTAGTTTCAGGACCATTGTCACTACAGAAAAAGATAATCGTATTTTTATCTGCCTTCATTAACTGAAGATATATTCTTAAACGTCCTATTTGTTCATCCATAGCGGTAATGCAACCAGCATAATTCTGCATTTCCAACGATTGATTTTTATACAAGTCTGCATAACTTGGACCCGCTACACAAGGCAAATGCGGAGCATGAAACCAAACAACCGAAAGGAATGGTTTTTTATCTTTTAGTGACTTACCAATAAATGGAAGCACCCTATCCATTATGACCCTGCTATCATCACCTTCGAGGTTATTGGTTATATTGTTTCCATTAATATCCCAATAATTGGTTCCATATTCGGTAAATGCTTCTCCTTCTTTGAGGAATGACCAACCTTTTTCGGAAGCATTTCCCAACGGTTTTTTCATCGGGTCCCATGTCGGCACTTTAGATTCAGTAACAAATGCTTCATCATAGCCGTGATTTTTTGGCGGATTATATTCTTTTGTATTTCCTTGTCGGCCTCTGTTCGCATCCTTTTTAGTGAAATTAAGTGTACCTAAATGCCATTTCCCAAAATGACCTGTGACATAACCCTCCCCTTTCAGTAACTCGGGCAAAGTGATTTCTTCAGGTCGGAGGATACCTACATTCGCATTAAAAACTCCCATTCTATTTGGATTTCGACCTGTCAACACACTGGCTCGGGTGGGTGATGAAACAGCAGATGCTGAATAAAATCGATTAAATCGAATTCCTTCAGTTGCCATCTTATCAAGGTTTGGAGTCTTAATAATCGTATTTCCATTAAAGCCAGTATCACCCCAACCTAAATCATCGGCCATTATTAAAATGACATTTGGTTTATTATTTTGAGCATCAAGACTTAAGCCTGACTTCACCAATAATGCAGCTACACTCACTAAAGTTTTAACCCTTGAAATTTTCATTATTTTAATTAATTTAATGATATTATTTAGTTTTTGAAGTTTCTTGTTTTTTTGAGTCTCTTTTTTAATTCTTTTACAATGTTTGGATATTTTTCTTACAGATTTGTCTTTTCAGAGTGGTCACTTTTCATGTCGTATTACTTGTCCCGAAGCAGCATCATTTTTCAGCCAGTTTAGTACAACCACCACTACCTTCTCCAACTAAAAATTTCCATGTTTTCATAGTATAATAGAATTTATATAAGTTTGCTTGTTAGTGAAAAATAGAGCAGACAATTGTATCTTGTTTCTAAAACCATTCGAAGCACGGGGTCCAAGATAAATCTATTTTAAACTAGTCGTGCCATTTTCAGAAGGGGACGTTTAGTATTTCTGTTTATTCCAAACATTCGTTTTGTCAATAATGTGATTTAATGCCGAATCTGACAAATTATCAATTATTTACAAAAGTTTTATCGCCAACTACATTTACAATAATTTGAAGCACCTTTTTTTCTGAAATCGACAAAACATCGGGTTGATTACCTCCCACATATAGCAAAATTCTTCCTGCTTCAACCACGTCGCAATGATTTAACACCTAAACTATCTTTGGACTGAATCAAAAATGAGAATAAACTGTTAATTCTATAGCTTCATATAGATTTAACAGTTTTGTATTACTTAGATTGGGATATGCGATTGCGGTTTATTTGTTTTGGTCGTTGAATATCTTTAGGAATTTGCGTTTTAAATGATATTGACGTTAGATTAAATAGTTTGTTATTACTACTACTAAACTTTAAGTAAACATCATGTTTGCCAACAACTTCACAAATGGCACAAGTTACATCTGTATAGCTATTTACTTTAGATGTATTTGGTATTGTAGTCTCGCCAATCAACTTGTCAGACAATCCATCTAATAGGATTTCTATTTTTCCACTTCCACCAATGTTCAGTACTCGGGCTGTAAAATTATTCTTTGATGTTTCAAAATTTACGTTTGCAAATTTTATCCAGCTATTATTTTCTATATTGGTTAATTCAAAACCACCTTCGGCAGATACTGTCTTAGTTATGTTTTCTGATTTTTCGGTGTACCATTCAGCTTCTATTTCCGACCATGATGCATCATATTGTCCCACACCTGTTGCAAAATGTTTATCTAAAAAGTTAGTATCTGTAAATACCTGTCCTTTACCATCCAAATGACAATAACTGATGATACATTCGCGGTATTTAAAGGCTGGATTTATATAATAAGTCCAGATATGATAGAACTGACCTTTCCACCAAAAGAAACTACCGTGTGCAAATTTATCGAGATGATGCCCAGTACCCAATGCACCAACACATTCGTAAGGGCCATAAATATTGGTAGAAATGGCGTAATCGCCTCCCCAACTCAAATAATACGTCCCATTGTGCTTAAATAGATAGTTCTTATCCTGCCATAAGGGGGCATCTTCCCACTGTTTGCCATTGATTGTAATTACTTGTATTTTTTCGGCCAGTGAAATCATATCTTCGCTCACCTTGGCAATACGAAATCCACCACCTTCTTTGTCTCCATAAATTATATAGGGCGTTTTATTTTCATCATCATCCACAAAAAGTGTTGGGTCGTGCATAGGAGTCAACAAGGGTTTGCCCAACGCATCGATATATTTGCCACTAGGCGTATTTGCCACCATCACACCTATGCTGCGTTTTTGATCAGAGAAATAAAAGTAATACTTTCCGTTCCGGGTTGATGCATCGCCAGCCCAGCAATCAATGCTGTTGTCGTCCATATAGTTGTTCGATGTAGAGATGATGCTTGCTAAATCCCAGTTTAGCATATCAGTACTTTTGAAAACACGCCAATCTTTCATCACCCAAAGTTTATCCGTAGGACTGTCATCATTTCCGGTAAACAGGTAAATGGTGTCGTTGAATACCTGAACATGTGGGTCGGACATGCCAATATCTTTAATCAGTGGATTTGCAGCTTGCAGAAAACCTACAACAAAAAAGCTGTATGCAAATAATATTGATTTAACACTAAGATTGATATTGATCATGTTTTTTTTGACTTAATTACTAGAACTGCTTGTCCCTTTGAGACAATTTGCTATCTATTAAATCTTAACTCACACCTGATATATTTTTTCGTACCACAGAGACTCTAAGACACAAAGACAACACTAAATTAAAAGCACTTATAGACGACAGGACACAATGTCCAAATAATAATATTTTTTTCAGGATGTTACTTTTAATAGTAAGTTGGTAGTAAAACTAAATTACTTGTATTATAAACTTACTTTAATTATATTTTTACCTGACGTTATTATGTAAATCCCCTTAGTATTAACGCTTATCTTTGTACAATCAGTTTTTACTACTTGTTGTTTTAGTATTCTTCCATGAGTATCAATAACTTTCAAAAGGTCACCTTTTATTGCACCAAAAACATAAATATTTGACTCATTAGTATAAGCATAAAGATGCGCTCCATTTACAAAAGAAGTAGAAGTTGAGTTTTCATATTCATAAGCACCCATATCAATAGCATTATTTTCTATCCGCGCTTTGCCAGCAAGGTCTTTTGCTGGTATAGTAATTCCGGTTGGAAGATCTGTTGTAGTTCCGGTATTAAGGCAAGGTGATGTTTTTTCCAATTTATAAGAAGCTGCAAAAATTTCTGCAAGTTTTGTTGCATCTGTGGTGTAGCCTATGTTGGATGAAGGCAAGATAAACATTGGAGAAATACTTTCATTCAATACAATGTGACCTTCATCATCTACATCTAAAAATCTTGTACTAGCACTCTCTATAGCACTATGCAAAGAAACGACAGTGCCACCTGCATTCACATCTGATGCAATACCATAACTACTTTTGACGTCTCCAGCATAGTTGTTGTAAGCAATGGTATTTACAAATATTAAATCAGAAGTTGTTGAACTACCACCTCCAACTCCACCACCTGATTGTTCAATAGCTTTGTTGTTAGCGAAAGTACAATTCACAAATATCGCTTTTGCGAAGCCTCCAATCTGTACCCCTCCACCGTTTAGTTGAGCTTGGTTATTGATAAAAAGCGAATTTTCAATCAGGAAATCATTTTTACCATCGGTGTCTCCCTGACAAAACAACGCTCCACCATGTCCATAATCACTCTTATTATTTCGAAAAATACAATTGCTTATTCTAGCTCCTTTATTGATTTGCATACCGCCACCAGGAATTCTATTTTTATTACCCCCAAAAACATGACCGTTCTGGATGATAACACCATCAAGCAAACAAGTAATGCTAACTCCATTACCGCCAACGCGATCTGGACTAATGGTATTTCTTAGAATGGAACTAGTTGTACCACCATCAAAGATTGTTTGGTTTGTTGACCAATCTCTTTGTTCCAAAGATGTTTCATCTCCTTTGAACCCACCATAAATAAGTAGGTAATCAAAATTTTCAGGAGCAGTAAAGAGATACGTGCCTTCTTTTACCCAAATTTGGGGTTTCACTACACTGTTTCTTGCTGTGTTTGCTGCTGCACTAAAATTGGCAGCATCTGCCCAAGACTCACCACTTCCTGTAGCATCCGAAGCAACAAAAATTATATTCTCTGTTGAGAAAACAACCGTTATAGATAATACAAAAAATGTAATAGATAATAAAAATGTTTTCATAATAAATTGAATTAATTAATTAAAGTTTCGCAGGAGTTTAAACTCAATAAAATCGGGGATTAAATTTCTGCAGATTTACTAATTGTCTTTTCTATAAGGTCTTTTCAGTAGATGCTTAAAAATACTTAAATAGCCAGTTTTAGGCTATCCTGCTGTTTAATCGTTTTCAATGCTATCAACATTGCACTATATTGCTTTTCGTATTGCTCGTTATTAAGGATTCGTTCCATCAGTTCTTCAATGTCAATTTCACATAAATCCATTAGGAAATTGATTAATTCCATTATAACAATATTCAACCTTTCCCACAAAGTG
>JBBRHJ010000055.1:0-16082 GCA_038222885.1 Bacteroidales bacterium
TTTAATACAATAACTATTTGTATCACGTAGTTTGTAATATGCTGATAACAAAGAGCCGAAATAATTTATCATATTAAATATTGAAAAGTAGAATTACAATAAGTATTGTCAGCAAAACAGTCATTCCCATGCCACTTAATTAAGTATTTTTTTTCAAAAAATATATTTATTCTTGAGTTTTGGGTCAAAATCCTTAAAATAAGTGCGGTTAAAAGAGCTGAATGATTCTTTGTTTAAAATTAGAAAGTCGATTTTTTAGTAATTTATCCACGTATTTCAATGGAGAAAGTTATTTTTCTATTACTGACTCCCTTTTTTAGTAGTCTTAAACCAATCGATATATGATACGACTTTGGGTGTTTTTGTGAGTTGTAAATAACTATTAAACTAAAGCTACATTATTCATATAAAGAAGTAGTTATGAAGAAAAAATGAGGAAAATATAAAAATTAGTTTTGTAGTCAGTTTTTTCTCAATACAGTATAGTTGTCGTGGACTTACAGCAATATCCGGCATAAATTCGATTTTGAAATTCTTTTCTTCAGGAGTAGTTGTCGTTTCAATATTCAACAACATTTTATCAGTGTGAACATAGGCTTTAAAATGGATGGAACCTTTGTTGGTGATTATATCTGAAACGGTTCAACGTTTTACAAATCCAATCTCATGGAACTTGTATCTTGGATTTTTCCTCTGGATTTCAATAGAAAGTGTCCAATTTTATGAGTTTATAATTAATCGAAAAAAACCTCAGATCTCAAAATAATTTTTTTGATTTCTGAGGTTTCATATTCAGTATTTAATTCCCCCTTAGGAAATTAGGGAGAAATTAGTTCTTTATAATTAGTTTAGAATATTGCGTGTCTCTTGCTTTGTTAGTTGCTTTCACAAGATACACTCCATTACTAAAACCCGAAACATCCATTGTAGAATTATTTGTGTCTAATAATTTCTGTCCGTTTAAGGTCAGAAGTTGAAGTTCAACCACATCATTACTCATTACTCTAAATGAACCTTTAGCAGGATTTGGAAATGCTAAATTTTCCTGTCGATTGTCATTTATAGTTGCAACTGCAGTAGATTTATCCCAGAAAGTGAGCTTTAAGCGTGGACGTGCATTTATGTCCCCATTTTCTTTGGAGGCAATTTTAACTGCATCTGTTATTGCGGAAAAGTCGTGTATTTTAAAAGATACTGTTCCAGATGTCGATTGATTGGCCAACCAAGTAGTTACATCAAAGCTATTTAGTCCTTTCAAAATT
The DNA here is from genome assembly GCA_038222885.1 of Bacteroidales bacterium. Taxonomy (GTDB): domain Bacteria; phylum Bacteroidota; class Bacteroidia; order Bacteroidales; family Paludibacteraceae; genus Paludibacter. Next base: position 1,263 of record JBBRHJ010000055.1, read on the forward strand.
GCACCTTTCTTAAAATCAATTCGATTGTAACCATTCTTCCAATCAGAATTTGCTTGGCGTATAGCTCCTGTCAATGAAGTTTCGCTCCAAGAGTTATCTACAATTCCACTTGCAAAAATTGAATGTGCAGCTCTATCGCTCACTGTGCAAGTAACTTCCAATTCTGCATGTTTCAGATTCGGCAATAATTCTTTCACCGAAGTCAAATCAAATTTCAGAAATGCTTCACGGCGATTAGATTCGGTAGTATTATAGCAAATTTCAAGTTCGGCTTCAGTACCAAAATTAGAGGTATTCGACGAACCTGGAATCACATAAGTATCTTCGTTTACATTTAGCGTCCTTTCTATGGTTTCATAGTTGGGTCGACGATCTTTTCCATCGAAAAAATCACACAAGCTATATACCTGTTTGTTCAATTCGTTCATATAAGCAGTCATGCCTGTATATTCGGTTCGTGAAGTGTTGACAATCCCTTTATTAGAACCAGTATCGTCCATAAAACGGAAATATTGCCAACCAATAAAACATTTATTTTTCAATAATTCAAGACAAGTGTTTTGATAAAAATAACCCCTATTTGCCTGCGAATTCACATACCAACCTGCACCTGACTGTTCTGTATTAAAAACATTGATATCTTTGATATAAAACTCACCAATAATGCATGGTTTATCAGCCGTCCAACTTTGATTAGCTATTTGTTCATCGGGTGCAAATTTGTCGTAAAAATTGACCGATGTTACATCCATATATTTGTGCGAAGCATTGACCACCGCTTGTATTCCACGAGGACGACCATGGAAACGACTTCCCAGAATCAAATGATTGGGGTCATATTTACGAATAGCAGCCGACACTATGCGGAAATAACGCTCGGCTAATTTGGCAGCAAATTCCTGCTTTATACTTTCGGTTACAATGGAAGTATAACTAATACAATCATTTTCGGTTAGACCTTTCGAAGCCGCAAAAACCAAAGCCGAATCGCGACTCGGATCACCTGCTGGTAAATCTTTCACTAAATTGCGAAGTTGATCTTGATTGAAATTAATTTCATTGTCGGTAAACCAACCCAACAAATCACGCTCTTCAACAAAAGGGGTAACATTGGTATTTGCCAAGTTATCAGCATATTCCTCAAATTTTGGATCGAAAACTAAGATATGGTCTAAGCTACCTTGTACTCCAGCTGGCGTTGTATAATAATTCTTTCTTACATTTTTATAATTCAGAAAGAAATTCAGCCGTCGAGTAAACGAAAAAGTAGAATAATTCATGAAATTATATCCCGATTTAGTCTGACTCTCACTTGATAGGAAGTTACCTGTTCCGTTGTAGCCATTCCGACGAATAATATCATATTCATCTTGTATAGCAGACGATGTAAAGCTAGTAGCCGCTATATTGATACCTGCATAACCATCAGGATCGACCATCCACCAACGACCATCTATTTTTTTAGCATAAAAATATCCAGTAGAATCGGTGCGAAGATACTTGTAAGTACCGTAACGTGTATAATCATCACTTCCATCTGTTTTTGAAGTAAATCCCGGGATTTTACTTACTAATTTGGTTCGGTTTGTTCCCCAGCCTCCATAATAATTACTTTTCACCTGAATGGTTTCGTAATCGACTTGAGCTGAAACGGTGAGTGATAGAAATAAAACAAAGATTGACAATAATAATTTGTGGGTTTTCATGATATAGGAATTGTTTTTTTAGTTGCCTTTTGAAAGCGATTTTTAATCTACTTAATTAATGACAAAGAAAAAAAGTGTCATTGGATAATGTTGTTTTTTTTATTTATTTAAGAAAGGAAAGGGTTGAAATAAGACTAATGTATACTAAATTGATAATTTTCGCCGTTAAAAAAACAAGTTAGAAAAACACTCATCCGATGTATTGATCACCATCGGATGAGTTGTTTAATTTTATTTATTCAATAATAATTTATACCTCAAATTACCAATACTTACTATGTACAATCCATTTGATAGTGAAATAGACTCATTATCAGATGTAATCTGTTGTGACTTCAATATCTGACCTGTTATCAAAGCTACGCGTATATTTTGATTCTTCGCTCCAGTAATGTTGATACTGTTGCCTAATACAAATAGCTCAATTTTAGACTCGAAAGACATAACATCTGTCCCAATATTTGTGGTTCCTGTAATGCTTTGAAAAAGAGTACTAGCATAATTAATTGTTTCGGCATTAACTCCATTGTATCCAAAAGGATAGATTCTAATTGTGTAAAGTTGATTTGATATTAAACCCGTAATAGTCTGATTAGTTGCAGAACCTGAATTAACTATTGCACCTACTGTTCCTGTACCTATACCATCACCAACGGAATAATTTGTTAAATCTGAAGGAACTGTTCCCGGTCCTGTGCTGCCAGAACGAACAATTATAATATATCCATCAGCACCAGTTGCTGTTGTCCATGATAAATCAAGCGAACTTGAACTTCCATCGGTGGGAACAGCAGCAAAAGAACCAACTGCTGAAGTAGGCTCATCAGCGATAGTAAAAAATGAACTTTCAGTAGTAAATGAAGTTCCTATTGTATCTGATGCATAAGCCTTATAATAAATTTGTGTTTTTGAAGGCATTCCTGTACGTGAACTAGTAAAAATTCCAGTTGCAGTGTTACCATCTGCCAATTTATTATCGTCAATTGTTACTCCTGTTGCTGCTTTCCAAACCGTGCCTCGTTCCATTAATGCCGAACCACCATCAGATGTGATATTTCCACCCAAAGAAACAGAATTTACACCAGCAGCATTTTGAATATTTGTTGCAGTAGCATCTGTGATGGTTGGTGCAAATGCGCTGTTTGTAGTTAAAACAGTCACTTTTTGAGGCGTTGATTGCAAACTAGCACCAGAGTTTCCTTCCGCTACAAAATACACATCGTAAGTTGTATTTCCTGAAAGTCCTGTAACAGCAGCAACGAACTCAGTAGCATCAGTAGTATTTACAATTGAGCCTTTTTCATTATCAGCCACGCTTGTTCCTGTCGCATCTTGTCCGGCTTTCACTTGTGCAGAAGTTGGAGTGGTAGCTCCGTTCGGTAATACAACATAATAAGTTGTTCCAGATGTGTTTATATTTGATTTTACAGTAAAACCACCAACAGTTGGGTCTTCGACCTTTGGCCAGTTAAACGTGAATGTTACTGGAATCTGTTGAACTGAAATATTATCTAGTGCCATATTCGGACGACTTCCACTTGTTCCTCCAGGAGCATTTCGATAAATCCATCGAATCTGTACAATTGCCTGATTCTCACATTCAGCCGGTAAAAATGCATGCAGCCCCAAAACTGGATTTATTCCATCTGTTCCAGAAGTTTGAACTGTTTTACCCGACAGAAATTCAGCTGGAGAATATGCTAGGTTTATAAACGTAGATGTAGAGCCAACTCTGTATTGCAGCACCAATCCATTTTGAAAATTCGTTGAATTTGTGCCATCCCATAAGTTTCTTATGGTCATTGCATCGAACGTAATTTTCAAATTGCATTGCGCTGTAGTATTCAATGCCAAACAAAGAGTAACATCGGAACTTCCCACACTCATAAAACCTATTTTACCATTAAAATCATAAGCACCTGAACTTGTGCTTGCAGCAGTTCCTCCTATTAGATTCTTGTTTGACGCAGGCACACTTGTTCTTCCTGTGGAACTTGGAGCAGAACCAGCAACCTGCCATGCTTGCCAACCATCAGGGAAAATAGTCTGAGCTCCATCAAGTGTAGAAAAGTCCTGAGAGTATGGCAACGATTGTGGCGTAGGTTGAGTTTGAGCCTGAATACCTCCTGTAAAAACAGTGAAAGTTAACAATAAACCAACACAAATAGGAATTGTATTCAAACTCCTTCTAAAAAATGTGTAATTTGTTTTCATACTAATTTTTATTTAAAGATTTGTAAATTAGATATTTATAATAAATGTTTTGATTAATAGATAATTATTTTTGTAGCTATATTTTCTGTAGTCTTTTGATTGTAGAAACTGATAATATACATAGCTTTTTGCAATGTGAATGAAGTAGTTTCATTGGAGCCAATCTTTTGTTCAAAAACGATTCTTCCCATCAAGTCACTGATTATAAAATGACCGGCATTTTCTTTATTTTGAATTTTTAGTTGGTTTCCTTCTTGGATGTAGATTGGCGTTTCGTTTTTTTTTACGGATTTGGTATCTGTATTTGAATATACATTATTGATAATTTTTTCGGCATATCGTTCACCCAATAATTTAGCACTTGGTTCATCAAAGTGGATTCCATCAGCAAGCAGTGAAGTACCATCTGTAACTATGAAGTCGGAATTCGGGATATATGTTGCTACAGGCTGTACCACATTGGCCGTAAACTGATCAAATTCGGGACGCTCAGACAATTCTCCCAGAACAAAAAACAAATTAGGCTCGTTTAAATCTGTCCTTAAATTCTGTACCATTTTAGATATATTTGTTTTGTAGTTTACAAAATTGTCGAGCAAACCAGCTGAATTATCGGACGAACCCTGATGCCAGATAATCGCTTTTATCTTTCCGAACCTTTGTGCTTCCTTTGCTCTGGTTAAAGTAGCATCGTAATTCGATTTTCCAGGCTGATACCAGGTAGTAATCGACGATCCACCCTGAGCGTTTACAATAAATCCAACCGGCTTATTCAAATGGCTTTGAAGATTTAACGCACAAGTATACGATGGCCCAAGTGCCTGAACACTTATATCTTTGCGGATATTTGAATACTTATTCATTGGGTTTGCCGATATTTCCATTTCACCTGCCGGTGTTAGCAAAAACACATTTTCCATTGGATCTGCAACATCATTGTAAGGTGCTCGCCCCGACATATTCGATTGTCCAATAGCCAATACCATATCCAATTCCGGCAATTTATAAAAAACAACCCGATAGCTCTTTGTTGTAAGTCCGTTGGCTGAAGTTACATTCAAGGTAGTTGTCCGATTTAACTCAGGTTCAGTGGCAATTATAGAATTTGCAGCAACAACCTGCACATTGGCATTCGGATCGTATGTTTGCGCCCCAACAATCGGAATCGTGTTTTGAGTATAAGGCAAATAAACCGTGTATGCTTCTTTGTCCTTATCAAAAAACTCAAGTACTTTGCCATCAACGGTTACTTCCGATAAGCGAGCATCGGTAGGAGGTGGCAATAATTCAAATACAACAGAATAAGTTAACACATCACTTCCTTTTTGAATGCTTACTTTGGCTATTCTTTGCGATTCGGTGCCAGTGAGCGAAGTGGCTTGTGTAACAATGACCGTGGCATCGGGATATTTAGCAGTAGCTGTTACCGTTGGGATAATTGTTTCGTTCCAAGGCAATAAAACCACATTGCGATATTTGCTTTCAGAAAAACCAGTTATAGTTATTCCATTTGCTTTAATATCAGAAGCTTTCAGAAGCTCAACATCTTTCTCATCAACCACTAATTGAGGATTAAATCCACTTTCGTTTTCTTTGGAATGAAATTCTACGACAACTCCCGAAGTTCCATTTTTTACCGAATACTTCTCTCTCATTCTGAATGAAATATATCGTTTGCCGGCAGCCAATGAGTCAGAAATATATTTTAGCAGATTCGGGTCAGAAAATTCGATGTACTGAGCTGCTAATGCATCTCCTGTAGGAACCACATACGAAGCCAAAAGGGGTGAAGCTACATCGGCACCTGCTTTTTCGACAAAATTAAGAAAAGTTACATCATCTTCCGCCCAAGAATTAACCGTAACCGGATATAAATCAAACTCATGAATTGCATTACCACCAGCAGAAAAACCATTGCAGTACAATCTAAGTTTAGCCGATTGAACAAATGGCGACAAAGAGCTAATATCAAATTTCAGAAAAACAACGCGAAGAAACTGATTTCCAGCAGTGGAATGATAGGTCTTGAGCAAAGATTCCATGCCACGAATGTTGTTATCGCTATAAGTATAAGTGTCGTCCGATGGAATAAGTGTTTGCGAAATGGCTTTAACAGAAAAAGTGCTGAATAAGAATGTGATAAGAAATAAGGAAAAAAGCGTAAATAGTTTTTTCATGGCATAATATTTAATTAGTGAATAAATTGAAAATTAATTATCGAAATATTGTATAATTGAATAAACTTCTTCATTCAATTGTTTCATTTTCGCACAAGAGGCTTATAACATTGATATTAGTTATTTACAACAGCTTTTGCAATAGGATTATTAACTTGATAGATTACTATTGTAGTTAAATAGTTCTTTTGTAATAGGCTCAATTTCCCAAATTAATTCTATTCATACAAAGGTAATCTCTATACTAAACAATAATAAAAGTTTTGTTCAGAATAATGTCCATATTGTTCATTACTTTATTATTTATGTCTCAAAAACCCATAATCTCAATAAAATAAAGTATACTTGTATAGTATTTCAAATTGTAGTTTTGAATATATAACTTTATCAATCATTGAAATGAAAAAGCACAATCCTAAAAACTCAGCAGATTCTCTTACAATTGGAATGAATCTTGTTTCTTTTATATTTCTAAGGGTTAGAAAATTTGTTTTTTCGAAGGTTACAACAAGCTTTGTAATCATGACCCTGTTATACTTTAATAGTTCGCCTGTCTATTCTCAAGGAACTTTTTTTGAACACTTGAAAATTACTGATGGATTATCACATTATTCTGTCAACTCCCTATATCAGGACGAACATGGTTTTGTTTGGATAGGAACACGTGATGGATTAAATCGTTACGAAGGGAATAAAATTACTGTATTTAGGCAAATTAAGGGTGATACAACTGCACTTTTTGGCAACAATATTCGCACGGTTTGCGGAGATAAAAATGGTCATTTATTTGTTCGTTGTAAATCAGGTTTATTATCCTTCGACCTTAGGACCGAGGTTTTCAAAACTATCAGGAAAACAGATGTTACTGCCATTTCCTATGGAAAGGAAAATTTGTGGTTTAGCAGTGCGGACTCAATTTTTTCGTATCAACCAAACTCCTCAGTTAAATTAAAATTTCATTTGCAACTTTCGGCTAAATCAATTCGCACTACTTCAATTCTCGAAACCAAAGACGGACTTTTATATGTGGCTACAAACTCGGACTGGCTTTTAGTTTTTGATAGAAATAAAAAAGTGGTAAAAAGCTGGAATATTAATACTATTATAAATTTATACGAAGACAGCAAGCGAAACGTTTGGGTGTGTACACGGTCTAATGGTTTATATAAGATTAGCTATAGCGGAAGTGTTGTTGAGTATCATCACGACCCAACCAATCCTGAAAGTATTCCAAATAATTTTGTAAGAACAATTTGTGAGGATAATTTTGGAAATTATTGGATAGGATTATATAATGGCTTATGTAAATTAAGTCTCGAAAATAACAAGTTTTCTATTTTTAAATATGACAAACAAAACTTAAATGGAATCAGTAATTCATCAGTATGGGCTATTTTGAACGATTTACAGGGTACAATATGGATTGGTACTTATTTTGGCGGAATCGATCTTTTTAACCCTAAATACTCTATTTTTAATTATTACGGAGCTTATAGCAATTCAACAAATTCGTTGAGTAGTCCTGTTGTAGGTGAAATTATTGAAGATAAATCCGGGAATTTGTTTATTGGAACAGATGGTGGTGGTATTAATTATTACAATCGTAATAATGAAAAATTTACATCCAATACTGACTCTAATACTAAAAACAACATTTCAAGTAGTAACATTAAATCATTATGGTTGGATGAAAAACGTGATAACTTGTGGATAGGAGTCCATTTGGGAGGATTAAATAAATTAAATTTGAAATCAAAGAAAATTACAAATTTTCTGAATAATCCTTCAAATCCCAAAAGTATTCGTTTTAACGATATTAGGAAAATTATTCATCGCAATGATACATTATATCTTTCCACTCAAAATTCTATAGGCGTTTTTGATCTAAAAACAGAAACATTCTCTTCCTTAAACTTTAAAGATATTAATCTATCAAATAGAGAAATACCCGATTTGTTAATTGATTCAAAAAATAGGCTGTGGTTTGTTTATTCCAATCAGGTATATTTATTCAATTTAATTTCGCATAAACTCGTAAAAATCGAAACCGACAATAATGTACAGGTTTTCTACGAAGATAGTAAAAAACGACTTTGGGCTTGTACAGATGGAGATGGAATTTACTTGCTCAATGAAAAAACACAGCGCTTTGAACCTAATGCTAAATTTAACAGCCATTTGGGTTCAAAATACATTATTGATTTAAAAGAGTCGAGAGGAGGGTATTTTTATGTCTCAACAAATGCCGGATTGGTAATAATAGACACCGAATTGCAACATTCGCAAACACTCAATAGCAAGAATGGTTTTCCACTAATGGCCTTAAATGAAAAGAGTATTTTTATAACAAACAAAAACGAAGTGTTTGTAGGTGGAATTAACGGAATGGTTTCCTTTCAGGAAAAAGATTTGAATATAACACGTGCTGATTATTCAGTCAATATCACTGGTATCAGGGTTAATAACATTGATGTTAGTCCTGGTAAATCATCCATTATTAGGCAATCACTACCTTATTTGGATGAAATTGTCCTGAAACCAGAGCATTCGGTTATTACAATTTTATTTTCCACAACCAATTATATAAATATACTCAAAACAGATGTTCAGTATCAGCTTGTAGGGTTTGACAAAAAATGGAATGATGCAAATTATCAGCAAAGTATAACCTATACTAATTTAAACCCAGGGGAATATACTTTAAAAATCAGAGGCAAAAATCAAACTAGTGTAGGCGTATTTCCTGAAAAAGAAATTACAATTACGGTGCTTCCACCTTTTTATAAAACTACTTTTGCTTATCTTGTGTATCTAGTTTTTATTGCTTTTATAACAGTAATACTTATACGATTTTATACATCAAAAATAAAATTGAGTACATCACTCGAATACGAAAAACGTGAAAAAAATCAGATTGAAGTACATAATCAGTCTAAATTGAGATTTTTCACTAATATATCTCATGAGTTTCGAACACCACTTACACTAATCATAACTCAGATTGAATTCATGTTACAAATGGGGAATGTGCCACAAGCCATTTATAATCGATTGCTGAATGTAATGCGCAATGCCAACCACATGAAAAAATTGATTACCGAATTGATCGATTTCCGCAAATATGAACAGGGATTTATGAAACTCAAGGTGTCTGAAAATGACTTTATTCTGTTTTTAAATGAAATTTTTCTCTCGTTTAAGGAGTTGGCGCAATCCAAGGAAATAAGCTACTCTTTTGAATATAAACAACCCGATATAAAACTGTGGTTTGACGAAAACCAAATGGATAAAGTTTTTTATAACTTGCTTGCCAATGCATTCAAATACACACCTGCAAAAGGCAGCATCACATTAAAAGTAGAAATAATTGATTATAATGCAGTTGTATCAGTATTGGACAATGGTATGGGGATCGACAAAAATGAATTGGATTTTATTTTTGACCGTTTTTATCAGGCCGAAAACAGTTCAATAGATACTATAACCCGTCAGGGATCTGGTTTAGGTCTAGCTTTGGCCAGCGGAATTGTGGTTTTACATCAAGGTAAAATTGAAGTTTCGAGTGAACTAAACAAAGGTAGTTTGTTTACGGTAACACTAATGCTGGGTGAAAATCATTTTGAAGACAATCAAAAAACGCATTCTCAAGATAAAGAAAGCAGCTTTCTCTCGGAAATAATTACTCCGGATGTAGAATTTATTGAAGAAATAAAACTTTCACAACAGCATGTAGATGCTCATAATTCCAGAATTTTGATTGTCGAAGATAACAATGACCTTCTACAATTATTGGCGAACATATTTGCCCCAATATATAAAGTAACAACGGCAACTGATGGCGTCGATGGATTTGAAAAAGCAGCAGAAGTTCAACCCGATATAATTTTGAGCGATGTAATGATGCCACGCATGTCAGGAGTAGAGATGTGTTCAAAACTTAAATCAAATTTTGAAACATCACATATCCCAATTATATTGCTCACAGCACAAACAGCTACCGATTATATGATACAAGGATTATTGACTGGTGCTGACGATTATATTGTTAAACCATTTAATACAAAAGTATTGGTTACTCGATGTAATAATCTTGTGAATTCGAGAAAACTTTTGCAACAGAAATTTGCTCTACAACCGGATATTGATCTTCATTTGATTGCCACAAACTCCATCGACCAGCAATTGCTTGAAAAAGCTACGATAATTGTTGAGAGAAATATAGATAATTCAGATTTTGACGTGAACACTTTTGCCTCAGAAATGTGGTTGAGCAGAACAAATCTATTTAATAAATTAAAAGGTATTACAGGACAAACCCCTAATGATTTTATAGTAAATATTCGTCTGAAAAAAAGTATGTTTCTTTTAGTAAATAGCCCTGATCTTTCAATTGCTGATATAGCAGTGCAGGTTGCCTTTGGTTCTACAAGCTATTATATCAAGAAGTTCCACGATTTATTCGGAGTTACGCCTGCTCAATACCGTAAGAACCTTAGTTAGAATGTTTGTTTAATTGATTGGAATGTTTTAAGTAAGCCACCGAACACTACAACGGTATAGTGCTAAAGGTAAATTACCCTATTGTAATCTGAATGGAAAATCGTTTTATCGTTTTACAGATGTGCAAAAATTTATCGATAATCAATTTGCAGGAGTGAAATAATGATCAATATCGGGGATTCTAAAATCCTTTGTTCTGTCTCTCAGAATAAAAAAGCAGGAAAAATAATTTGTTTTTTCCTGCGTTTTTAGTTGTCTTTAAAATAAATTACTGCATATTTATATACTGAACATCTTTCTATACCCTGCAATTTGCCGGCAAGAGCTTGCATATCATTACTAATTTCAGACATCCAATAGCCTCGCAAAAACAAGTGCGACAATTTATAAATCCAATTGACAATTTACGAATATATTTATCTGATATTATGTAAGTTTCAATTCGTAATAATGCACCGACATATTGCAATAATTGAGATTAATTGCATATCTATTTTACGAACAAATCTTGATAAATTACTCATTATCAATTATAGGTATTGGATGTCTGAATTTTACTGTCTGTGATTCGAGCATAGATTTGTGTAGTACGAATATTGGTCTGTCCGAGCATTTTACTTACAGTTTCTATCGGAACTCCTTTTGCTAGCGTTATGGTGGTGGCAAAAGTATGCCTTGCCAAGTGAAAAGTAAGTACTTTATCTATTTCACACAAATCACCGATTTCCTTGAGATATGCATTCATTTTTTGATTGCTTAAAATTGGAAGTAATTTTTCATTGGGTGAAATGCCTTTGTATTTCTCTAAAATAATTTTTGGGACATCCAATAGAAACTTTTCTTTCTCCAAAAGTGGTATGTAGAGTTTTTACAGCCTGATTATAATTGACTCCAATGGCACGAAATTGCGAGTGAAATGTGGTCAAACGCATATAATAATCCATTGCTGCTTTATCCAATCTGACCACTCTGATAGGTTTGTCAAAGATACAAGCCGTAATAAAATGCGCTTTTACTTTCATTCCGGTTTCATCAAACCGTGCAAGAAATGCCGCTTGTTCCTGTTCGTTCAAACTTATTGAGTAACGGAAAACAGCAGGATCACTCTTTGGTGTTCTGCCTGCTTTATGCCTCTGAGCTGCTTTATTCTCTTCTTTTTTCATTTCAAGTGAATTTTAGTAACGAGCTATTTGCTCCATAAATTACTCTTCTAAAAGTGCCGACTTCGGAGGCACTTTACCCCTGAAAGGGCAAGTCCATTTTAAGCTGCTGAAAGAATTTCAAGCAGCTTAGAATACAACTTGCCGTTTGCTTCTTGCAAATACAGTTACTTTCATCGAATGCTTTTGTTTTTCCAAACGGCTATTTTTCATGACGGGACAAAATTTGTTTTCCTTTTTAAGTTCCACCATAGCAGAGTATAAGACAAAAGGAGTCATACAGGGACAAACGAAAACACATTGAAAAAGGGTTTATTTATCTACCGATATTTGTTTGAAATAATGCTTGAAAGCTCTCTTGAGAAAATGAGAAAATGAAATTATGAGTAATTGAAATATAATTTTAAAGAATTAATGTTTGAAAACTTGAAGTATTAGTTAAATGAATGTTTGGTGTCTTGGTATCTTGATGTCATGACACCAAAACACCAAAACACCTTTCAATCTTGACACCATGACTCCATTGAAATATGTGTTTTTTCAAACAAGAAAACAAGAAAATTTGATTCATTGAAAACATAAATATTTGCTCAATTGAAATCAATATAAAAATAACCCAATAAAACAACTATTATTTAAAAACAAAAAGACTGATTGACATGAGAAAAGACTCCAAGTACGTAGTTGAGGATTTTAATAAGACGCTTATTTATAAGGGCTTGCCCATGAAGCGAGATAAACAGAACGAAAACGAGAAGAATTATTTTCTCAGAGAGAATGAACCAACAATCGAGACTCCGAAACGAAGAAGGGGAGAGCAAACCGATTATCGAGAAACTTATTTTGAAAAGGTGGAAATGACTGAGCGGAAATCACTCTATATCACCAGAGCAACTCATTTAACGCTTTGGAATGTGCTCAATATGATAGACGGACATAAAGCTACTAATAGTGGCTTTGTGGAAAGTATGATCCGACAGCATTTGGAAAGTCACAAAGAGGAAATCAATAGTCTGTATGAAAACCAATTTAAGAAACCGATTTATTAACGATAGACATAATATCGATATTAATCGCTTTAAAGTGTACCAGCACTTTACTATTCAAAACGGGAAATAACTTTTGGAGCCGCCCCATCGAGCTCGAAAAAAGTTATTCTCGTTTTTTCTATTTTATAGCTTTTTTTTATAGCCACAATCCTTTTAAGGTTTTTGTAAAATTCTGTAATGTCAGATGTTTGTTTATTGCTAATAACTCCAATAAATGGCGCTAATATGCCCCGTTTCTAAACAATATGATAAATTATATCGTAAATAGCTCATTTTTACACAATATTGTCTCCTATAAACCAATTATTCCGTTTTTTCCTTTTTTTTATAGGACAATATTAAAACAATCCACGTTATAATCAAATCCCTTCTTTCTTATTTTTTTAGGGGCTTACTCGAAACAGTCATATAAAATTCCATTGGTAATGTGTTGGAAAGTAGCAATAGTAGCGACCAGAAAAACGGAAACAAGGGAGTGCAGTTGGAGGCTACTTATGCTGTGGGGTGCTGAGGTTGGTAAAATGAATTTAACGAATAAATTGTTGGGAATCGGAGAAAATAAGTATAGTAAAACTAACGAGATACCCGAAACATCATGAAAGAAATGAATAAATCTACTACAAGCACATGAAAATAAACACAATATTTTGTTTGACTGTACAACTAATGGGTGGGTGGGACATTGTTTCTGTATGTTTGGGGTAAAACTCGTCGCAAGCAAAGAAAGCAACCATGTGTAAGCGTTGAAAATTGTCATATGTAGGGACTGATAGAACGTAACCTATAGAGTGACAGAATGGAGCTACCTCTCAATTCGGACTCTTATTTTTATTAAACGTTGAAATTTTCAAATGCTCGCGACATTCTATCTTGCTCTGTTTTTGACAAGCCTATTTTTGCTGCAACAACTCTCCATTGTGATACCGCACCAACAACCTTATTAATTATCGCTTCGGAATCTGATTGTTTTAGTCTGAAATAAGGAGCAACTCCTTTTGCAACATCTAAACTTAATGAATTATCAGACTCTGAAATATTTAACTTTAGCCCGATGCCATACTGATTTGGATTAATGTCGTAAGCAGGAGAAAGTATCCAGCCTGTTGGTGTTAAAATAAATCCATGATTTCTTAAATGGTCATCAGTATTGCTCACACATATCGAAAAAACAATGCGTCTGAATAGCTCTGCTAAATCGTTTTCAACATTTGCTCCTCTACGAATAATAAATTCAACCAACTCAAGATAGCTCACTCCATCGTGGAAATCCACTCCATCTGTATATCCAAGAAGAGTCATGGCAGAAGCAAAATGAATTCTATCTCTATTGGATGTACGGTCAAAACGTTTAGTAAGAAAAGTATGTTGTTTGCTTTTGAAAGTTTGTGCCATAGCTTCAGCTACATTTACGCCTGCCATTTGTCCTAAGTTGTTTACTACTATTTCCCATGCACCAATATTCTCAGTATCATTTATACTTGGAAATTTTGCTATCCACAATGCACCCTTTGCATCAATAACACTTGCTTTTGGTCTTGCACCTCCTAAGGATGAGCCCGGAGCAATAAGCATATTAAGCCATTTAAGATATTCAGGGTCGTCGGAGATAGAATCTTCCTCCAACTTTAAGCAAGCCTGCTCGAGTTCGCGGAGTGATGTCCAGGGTGGTGTAGAGAATGTTCTGTTATTACTCAAAAAAACACCTTCAGTATCAATTTTAAAGCGCAACGCGCCCATTCGATGTTCGTCATAAACTCCCAATAAAAAATCACTCTCCATCAATACACTTTCTTTCCGTTCTTCTATGCGAGCCAAAACTGCTTCCCTGCGTTTCATTAATAATCGCCCCCAGCGATCCGGTGATGAGTCGAGGAAAAGTCCGAAATTACTTTTCTCATCTCTCACAAATTGTCTACCAGTATACAATCCTAAGTCTGGATCAATATCTTGTGAGTGACTTGATTTAAGCCATGTGTCATCATATTCAAATGCAAATGTTTCTTTACCACGCATA
>JBBRHJ010000056.1:0-16037 GCA_038222885.1 Bacteroidales bacterium
TATTTTATGTGAATCGTGAAATGATCGATTTTGATTTTATCAAAAACTACCAAGATTTAGATGCGCTATTTAAACTCTATAAAGAAAAGCTAAAGCCAACGGGAAGAGTTTTTTTATTTATAGATGAAATACAAAACATTGTTGGTTGGGAAAACTTAGTAAATTCATACTCACAGGATTATACAGCCGATTATGAGCTGTATATAAGTGGTTCCAATTCAAAAATGCTTTCAGGCGAATTGGCTACTTTGCTTTCGGGTCGGTATGTTAGTTTCGAGATATTTCCTTTGTCTTATTCCGAATTTTTGGAAATATCGGAGCAAACAAGAGGAAAAGAGAGTTATTTGGATTTTTTGCAAACAGGTGGCTTGCCCGAGTTATTCCATTTGATGCAGGAAGACCTAAAGCGAAATTATGTTTCAGCCCTAAAAGATACAGTGCTTTTAAGGGATATTATTCAGCGACAAGCTATTAAAGTTGTACAACTGCTCGATGATATTTTTGTTTTTCTGGTTAATAATGCATCAAACCTTATTTCGATAAAGAATATTGTGAATTATTTTAAATCGAACAATCGGAAAACGAGTTACGAAACTGTAGCTGCATATATTGGAGAGATTGAGGACGCTTTTCTGATACACAAAACGGAACGTTTCAATATAAAAGGAAAGGAAACGGTAGGAGGTGTGGCAAAGTATTATATCAACGATCTGTCGTTTTATAACTATTTGTATCGGGGTTTTGCCTACGGTTTTGGTTATTTATTAGAAAACTTATTGTATTTAGAACTACGAAAAGCCGACTATCAGGTGTATGTAGGAACAATTAAAGGAAGCGAAGTAGATTTTGTAGCTACCAAGGGAAATCGTACAATTTATGTACAAAGTAGCTATTTACTGTTCGATAAGGAAACCATTGAACGCGAATATGCTTCGTTGGAGCAGATAAACGACAATTACGAGAAAATTGTAGTTTCAATTGACGATATCAGTTTGCCATCGAAAGAAGGAATAAAACATATTTTGGCATGGAATTTTGCTGATTTTATAATTTAAAGAGTTCATAATAAATGAAAAATCATTTTATGAAAGTGTTATTTTTTGTGTTTGTTGTTTTGCTTTCGGCAAATGCCGTGGCACAAAAAGCAACAAATGAAAAGCGCGAGGCTTTTAGCATTCGTGTAACTGTGGTCGATAGCCTATCCAAAGAAACGATTATTGGCGCTGCTTTGCAAATGAAAAGTTTGGGAATTTATGCCGTTTCGGATGCTAACGGTGTGGCTACTTTTGTGAATGTACCAAAAGGTCAAACAATTATTGACATTTCGTGCTTAGGTTACGAAGCCATAAAGCGAAACGTGAATGTCTCTTCCAGTTTTAATTTTTCTGTAAAGCTGATTGAAACCTCGCTGCAGCTCAAAGAAGTGAGTGTAGTAGCCAAAAACAGTGCAGCGGGAGCAGCCACTTCATCGCAAATTGGGCAGCAGGCTATTGAACACTTGCAAGCCACAAATTTGGGAGATTTAATGCAATTGCTGCCAGGAGCAACCATGCAAACCACTGATTTAACGAAAGCTACTTCGCTACAAATACGTAATGCCGGAGGCACTTTTGATAAAAATAATTCATTTGGCACCTCCATTATTGTGGACGGAGTACCCATATCGAATAATAGCAACATTGAGTCCTCGTTGGGTGGCAACAATAATACTGCTGGTCAAGGGGTTGATTTACGCCAAGTTTCCACCGACAATATCGAATCGGTTGAAGTAATTCGTGGTATTCCTTCGGCTGAGTATGGCGATTTAACTTCGGGAGCTGTGATTGTGAAATCAAAATCGGGACGAACTCCCTTCGAAATCCGAACCAAAGTAAATCCGACCACTATCAATACGTCAGTAGGAAAGGGTTTTGCCCTTGGGAAAAATTCTGGGTTTTTGAATACTAACTTCGATTACGCGCAGGCATGGGGCGACCCACGAAAAAAAGTTACCTCATTCGACCGTTATTCTTTGTCGTTGAATTATGGGAAAACATTTTTTAAAAAGTGGAAAACGAATACAAAATTCAGCTATAGTGGATTAATTGACAAAACCACACAAGACCCTGATGCTTTGATAGATGGTACTCAGGATTATCAACAAAACAACAGTTTCAAAATTAGTCATGATGGTAAAATTGCATTGAATCTTCCTTTAATGCGTACTTTATCCTATGTTGTTGGCTTCTCAACCACGCAAAGTGAATCATCAAAAACTGCTAAAGTTCTAAATGCCGAAGGGTTTAAACCTATTCTTACTGCACTTGAAACTGGTTATTATAATGTTCCTTTTGCAACTACTTCATATTTTGCAACGGGTGGATTAAAAAGTAATCCACAGGATTTATTTTTTAAATTATCTAACAGTTTCGGGTTCAAGCTTATGGATGCATGGACACATCAAATAGGCATGGGTGCTGAATACCGCTACGAACAAAACAAAGCACAGGGATATTACAATGTAGATCCAACAAGACCGCTCAAACCAAACAGCGATGGACGTCCTCGCCCCTATTATGACATTCCTGCTATTTCACAATTCTCGACATATATCGAAGATAAAATGACTTGGAAAACCTTTGGCATGAAAACAAATTTAAGTGCTGGACTTCGCTACAATATTCTACAACCAGGAAAAGAAGAGCAAGTTTGGGCATTGTCGCCTCGTATTAATGCGTCGATAGCCATTAATAAAAACATTGAATTGCGAGCTGGTTTTGGACAAAATGCAAAAACGCCTGGGCTGACCCATCTTCATCCCGATAAAAAATATGTCGATCGTTTAGCTGCAAAATACGTTTCATCTCCAAATCCTGCCGAACAATTAGCCATATACCATACCATGGTGTACAATGTGCAACGAAGCGAAGGGTTGAAAAATGCAGTAAATACAAAATATGAAGTTGGTATTGATTTAAAATTTGACGAGGATAGATCTGTATCGATTATTGCTTATCAGGACATTACACCGAATGGATTTGGTAATTCGTCCGATTATTTTACATATTTGGCTGAATACTATCAAATAGGGAAGGGATTGAAACTTGAGGGTACAGTTCCGATGCGTGATATAACAACTCCTCCAGCACGAGTAGACACTGTATATTCTACAAACGGCAAATATGGAAATACAAGTTGGTCTAAAGGCAGAGGAATAGAATTAGATGTAAACTTAGGTAGAATAAATGCTTTAAACACTTCTCTCTATTTCAATGGTGCATTCATGGAGTCATCCTCCAAAACTGCCGGAATTGAATATGGAAATCCTAAAAACTATACAACTATCAATCCCAATTATTATGACCAATACACACCTCCGTTTAAATATATTTACGAAAGTGGCTCACAAACTACCACTTATGTGAGTTTGAATACCTCTTTCCGAGCAGTGACTAATATACCTGCACTCAAAATGGTGTTGTCAAATACAATCTATGTGGGATGGTATAATTCAAATTGGAAAACGAATAGAATTAAAACACCTATAGGATATATTGTTGCCAATCAAACAGGTGGAGTTGATTCCTATCCAATTACTGAAGCCATGTATGCTGATAAGGAATATAAAATAAAAGGATTTAAATTGGTGGATGGAATTATTGACAACAGTGATGACTTGCCTATCGTAAACAATTCACCCATTTGGAATATTTCTACCCGGTTGACAAAAGAAATATCAAAAGTAGCTGGTTTTTCATTTTTCGTAAACAACACTTTGTTTTATGAACCTTGGCAATCAAATTCAAATACAACAACCCTGACTCAACGCAACACAGGCAAGTTTAGTTTTGGAATGGAATTATTTTTGAAACTTTAATTTGAAATAATCAGTTTTTTCTACATTACATCATGAAACAGAATAAAGTTATTATCTATCTGAATATTATTCTTTTTGGTTTACTGGCATCTGCTTGCCTGGAAGAGCAATCTAACACTACTGTATCACAGGTTTTGGTATCGGTAAAAATGCCTGAAAACATAAAAGAAGAATTCAAATTTGCCAGTCATTTCGTAACTTTACGAAGCGACAGAATGCTGTATACTTCATTGACAAATGAAAAAGGAGAGGCTGTATTTAATAATATCATTCCAGATATTTATAATGTATATACTTCGTGGGATTTGAATGGCGAGCAGTATTTTCAAATGTCAGACTCCATAGTAGAAAATAGACCAGCTTTAATCAGTGGTATAAAATCTAAGGTTAAGATATTTTCAGATTCAAATATCGGCATTGAAACCTTATTGTCGGTAAAACAAAGCCTACTTATCAGTAAAGTTTATGCCTCAGGAACAAGGGATATTAACAACGCAGCATACAGAGCTGACTCATATATCGAGATATTTAACAATTCTGACGAGGTTCAATATATTGATGGCGTTTATTTGGCATTGGTCGAGGGTGATAGCCCGATAGGATTTCCAGCGGCTCTTTTCCCCACGACTATTCATGCACGTCAGATCTATCGTTTCCCTGGCAAGGGATCTGATTATAGCATACAACCGGGTGCTAGTATTGTGGTAGCAAATAGTGCGAAAAATCATATTTTAGGTGCACCGACTTCTGTCGACTTGCAAAATGCCGATTTCGAGTTTAAAGGAATAAGGTTTCCTAACAACGATAAAGTTCCAGCTATGACGCAGGTATATACATCCTATCTGGCTATAAAGGAAATAAATCTTCAATCAGGAGGCGTTAATTCAGTATGCTTGTTTAAATCAATCGAAGATCTTACAAAATACTCAATAGTTTACCCTCCGGGCAAAACATCTGGCAATATGTTTATTACAATACCTGCGAAAGAAGTTTTTGATGGTATTGAAATCTTAGGCTTCAAAACTACCGGAGTAGATATGAATTCAAAAAGATTGCAAAGTTTTATCGATGCTGGCTACAAAACAATATCGTCAACTGGAGGTCTCAACCACGAAAGTATTGAGCGTAAAGTAGATACTAAGAGATCTACTTCTGAGAGAAAATATCTCGTAGACACAAATAACAGTCAGAACGATGCAATAAGTTCCGATGACCCTACACCGAAGAGATATGATAAAGCTTTACTTTTACAATAAAATTACACCCTAAGTGCGATTTAAAACTCATTATATATGCGTAATTATATAGTTATTTTAATAATATCATTTGCTCCAACACTTTATGCAACAGCTCAGGACTTTTTCCTACCAGAGCAGCATGATCTAATACAAATTACTAATCAGTGGTTAAGTTTAGAGAATGCTTCAGCATTGAGTATTTCAGATATTAAAGTATATGGAAATTCCGAATTGGGCTATCAGGACAATAAAGGAGATTATCATCGTGCTCAAGAGGGAAACCGTCAAAATGGACTTTATTTCTCTTCCGAACGATTCAGCAAAATAAATAATAAATGGACTGCATGGGGCAGTTTTAAGTTTAAGATGAACAGTGAATACGAACGTTCATGGTCAAATGTTTTTCATACTTATAATCATTCTCCCTATCTGTTTGGCGACTCCGTAAAAGCAAAATATGATACTCAATTTTTTGATTTACACGCCAAATTGAGCAGAAAAATTGATGAACGCTGGGCAGTAGGCATCGGTTTGGATTATTTTGCCGGTGATATGTCGAGGCAACGAGATGCACGTACAAGAACTTTTTTAGCAAATTACGCAGCTATACCATCAGTAACATTCAAATTATCGGACAAACATACAGTTGGACTAACTACAAGCATTCGTTATGAAAAAGAAAAGATGCCGGGGATTACAACCGTTCAAACTGACCCTAAAATTGATTATTATTTCTTTCTCGGTAACGAGAATACTTTCTCGGTGTTAGACGGTTACAAAGGTTTTGACAGAGAATATACAAATCTGGATTATTCAGTAGGGTTACAATACAATTATAAAGATGCAAGCTTTGATTGGTTAAATAGCATCAAATTTAAATCTAAAAAACAGCAAATTTTTGGAAGCGAAAGAGAAAGCCCTGGCTCGTATGCATCACAAACTCTTTCTATTATTTCAAAATCAAATGTTTTTTTAGAAAAAAAACTACTGAATATATCATTTTCAGGAAATTACAATCTCGGTTCAGCTGATGAGTTTCTTCAGGAATTAAGGACAGATACAGCCACATCTACCACTAATACATCAACAAAATGGGTAACACTTTATGCTTACAATAACAGATATACAACCGATTCGTACAATGTTGACCTAAATATCAGTTTAAGGAATCTGTTGAAAAACGGAACTGACTATTCATGGACAGCTGCTGTTGATGGTCAATTTTATGGTTTTAGCAATAAATACTACTTGCCATATTCGGCAGTCGAAACACAGGGGATGCGTTTAGGTTTGAGCGGAGGCATGAGAGTTTATGACAATAAAAATCATCTTGTATCACTTAATGCTAAAGCTGGTTTCGCTTTTAATTTGCTAAATAACCTGCAATTGAATTCCATTGCAACCGAGACTCATGGAATTGGCTCAACAACTTTTGAAACTGCAACCTATAAAATTGCACATGAAATAATGATACCTGATAATGCATTTTACAAAGAAAATGTAGTTGATTATAAAATCGAAGCCCGTTATAGTTTTCCTATTAAAGTAAAAAACAATAAATTAACTGGAATAGCAAAGATTATCTATGCCAACCAAAGAACTGCAAATCTTGGTTCATGGATGAATATAGGTGTTTCGGTTGGTATAATATCATTTTAAAAATCAATGAAAAAAACTTCAATTATAATTCTGATTTTCTGCGCTTTAGGTTTAACAGCTCAAAACAAAAAATCATCCATTAAACAAATTAATACCGAGAACTCTAAAACGGATTCTGTTAGTTCGGCAAGCTCTTCAAAAGAATTCTCTAAAATCAGCTCTGGAGCTATTTGCAAAAAAGGACTTTTCAATGGCTATATTACTAAGAATGGTAATTACTATATAGAAATTCCAGACTCACTACTTGGACGCGATATGTTGCTGGCTGCACGTGTTGTGAATATCAGTGATAACAGTAAAATTTCGGCAGGACAGATGCGCAGCAATCCCGTGTTGATTTCGTTCTCGAAACGTGATAAGTTGATTTTTATGCACCAACCCACTGGAAGTTCAATGGCGGATGCCGATGATTTGATTTCGGTTTCGTTGGCGCGAAATAATGTAACTCCTATTGCACAGACTTTTGATATGGCGTGCCGAAACGAACGAGATGATGCTTCGCTGGTGGATGTTACTAAGTTCTTTTCGGCCGAGGTGGATTTAGTTTTTCCAGCTGGAGCGGGCAACAGCGGACGATTAGATACAAAAGCCAGTCAGATCTTGGAATTGAAATCGTTTCCACAGAATGTTGAAATAAAATCGTTTTACAATTATAGCGGAGGAAAAACGCCTTTTTGTATCACAATAAATTATTCTTTTGTTCTCTTGCCAAAAACTCCGATGAAAATTCGCTTTGCCGACGACCGTATTGGTTACAGTTCGGAAAATAGACGCAAATACGAATCTGAAAAACCAGTAATCAGCCAAAAATATATCGACCGTTGGCGCATTGAACCAAGTGCAAAGGATTTGGCAAAATACAAACGTGGCGATTTGGTTGTTCCCCAAAAACAAATCATTGTGTATGTTGATACCGTAATGCCCAGCGTATGGCGAAAATATGTTCGTCAGGGAATTGAAGATTGGAATATCGGATTCAAGGAAATTGGTTTTAAAAATGTGATAGTTGCCAAAGATTATCCTCGCAGTCGGGATTTTGATTCAGAAGATATTCGCAACACTTGTTTTCGTTACATAACCTCCACTGATGCTAATGCTTCTGGTCCGCAATGGATTGACCCGCGCAGTGGTGAAATTATTCAAGCCGATATACTTTGGTGGCACAATGTGATTGATCTGTTGCAAACGTGGAAGTTTGTACAAACTGCTGCCGTAGACCCCGAAGCGCGTAAAAAAACGCTCGACGAGAAAGTGTTTGGCGAAATGATTCGCTACGCCGTTGCGCACGAAACAGGTCATGTATTTGGAATTATACACAATATGCGTGGTTCATACGCTTACCCAACGGAATCCTTGCGTTCGGCTGAGTTTACAAAAAAATACGGGACAACAGCCAGTATTATGGATTATGCACGCTTTAATTATGTGGCACAACCTGGCGATGTGGAAAAAGGCGTGAGCCTAACTCCGCCAGTGATGGGACCTTACGATATTTTTGCCATAAAATATGCCTATAAGCCCATTTATGAGGCAAAAACTCCCGAGGAAGAAGTGCCCGTGCTGAATCAATGGTTTGTGGAAAAAGGAAATAATCCCTTTTATATTTTCTCGCCAGCTATTGTTTCGCCGGTTGCTCCTGATCCATCTTCACAAACCGATGCTTTGGGCGATGACCAACTCAAATCTTCGCAATATGGCATTTCGAACTTAAAAATTACTGCAAAAAATCTCGTCAAGTGGACCATTTCTACAGGAGATGATTTGGAACTTTTACAAAAACGATTCGACGGAATTTCAAAACTATACAATAAATTAGTGAATCTGACCATTTCGTATTTAGGTGGAGTTTATACTATACCTATGACTTACGGTCAATTTCCAGCGACATATACCCCGATAGAAAAATCTAAACAGAAAGAAACAATTCGCTTCGCAATAGGCGAACTGAATAACTGTGAGTGGTTAGATACGCCAGAGCTGAATCAATTATTAGGCAGTAAAACGGAAGATATTATGAAATTTCAATCGGGTGTAATTACCTCTATGTTAAGCAATTTTGTACTGGGGCGAATTATCAGCTCCGAAAAACTAAGTGAAAATGAAAGCTATACGATACAAGAATATCTTGCAGATGTGGATGCTGAAATCTGGACTAAAACAGCAAATACAAACCTGACTAATTACAAGAAAAACATGCAGATAGTTTATGTGGATAAGCTTCGTTCTTTGGTAAGTCCAGTTCTTATTCAAAATGATAAATCTGAAGCCCGTTCGATGAATGAGACTTTATCAGCTTCAGCAGCTTCGGTACAATTAGAATCGACTGTAAAACGCATAACTGAGCTACAAAAGAACCAACCACAAAATGCAGTACATTATCAACTGCTGCTCAAAATGATTGAAAAAACAAATTAATCCAAATTATAAATCAATAAAATTATGAAATTCAGATATATAGTACTGAGCTTATTCTTTGTGTTACCATTTGCAAATAGTTTTGCCGATGGTGGTATGTGGGTGCCAATGAATATTTCGCAAAATATTAAACAAATGCAAAAAGCAGGCTTAAAACTTTCTGCCAAAGACATTTACGATATTAATAAAACATGCCTGAAAGATGCTGTTTTAGGATTGAGTAACGAAGATACTCCTTTCGATAGTTTTTGTTCAGCCAGTTTTATTTCCGATAACGGCTTGGTAGTGACTAATTACCATCCTATGATTCGTTTCCTTGAAATGTTCTCAAAAAAAGAGAATGATTTTCTGAAATTTGGGTATTGGGCTAAAAACAAAAGCGAAGAGACCAATTGTTTTCAACTTTATGCTATTCAGTTAGTAAGAATGACAGATGTTACTGACGAGCTTATTGAGGGAACGGATACTTTATCGGCCGGAGATAAAAATAAAGTCATTAACGACCGCGGAAAGGCAATTGTAAAACGATTAGTAACCGATAAAACCACCGATGGTCAGATTTCCTCGTTTATGGGCGGTAATCAATATATACTTTCCATTTATAAAATTTACAAAGATGTTCGTATGGTGGCTGCTCCGCCTATGGTTTTAGGTAAATTTGGCGGCGATGCCGATAACTGGGCTTGGCCTCGCCATACAGCTGATTTCTCGCTTCTACGAATTTATGTAGACAAAGACAATAAACCTGCAAACCATAAAAAAGAAAATATTCCATTGACAAACAATCCTTATTTTAAAATTTCGTTGGGTGGCGTAAAAGAAAACGATTTTGCAATGGTAATGGGCTTTCCGGCTCGTTCTAAATTGTTTATTCCTTCGTTTGCTATAGATTTTTTAGTGAATAAAGAATTGCCTGCTAAAATAAAAATACGAGGCGAAAAATTGAAATTAATAAATGAAGCTATTGCTGAAAATCAGGATATAAAATTCAGATATACCGCCAAAGTAAATTCCATTACCAATAATTACCTTCGCTGGAAAGGTGAGCTGAGCGGACTTCAGAAAATGAAGCTCGTAGCTCAAAAAACAGCTGAAGAAAAAGAATTGATGAATTGGATAAATGCTGATGCAGCCCGCAAAGAAAAATATGGAGATATAATTGAAGTTCAAAAGAAGATTTATGATGATTTAATTCCGTATAAAGTGGCAGATGTGTACTTTAACGAAGCTGGACTTAGTGGAGCTGAAATTATTCCTTTTGCTGGAAAATTCGAGAAAATGGTGCAAATGTTTAATCGTAAAAAATTGAATATGAAAGCAGTAAATGCCGAAGCTAAAAACCTTATGCCATTGGTCGATCAGTTTTTTAGAGGCTGGGATTATGAATTGGACAGAAAAACCTACTCGAATCTTTTGTATCAGTACTACGAAAATGTAGACAAAAAGTTTATTTCCAACGAAATGACTGAAGCTTTAAGGGAATTTGATGGAGATGTAGAAAAGTATTCAACGGCAGCTTTTGCAAACTCAATGATTACCAAAAAAGATAGTTTAGTGGCGTTTCTAAATACCGTAGATTCCGTTTCCATTCAGAAACTTACTTCCGACCCAGTTTATAAATTAGCGTTGAGTTATTATAAAACTTACACCGAGAGGGTTATGAATCAGATGAAGCAACTTCAAAGTGAGCAATCGAAATATTATACCATATACGTAAATGCCATTGCTGAAATGAATAAAGGAAAGCTTTTAAGTCCTGATGCCAATCAAACTTTGCGTGTGGCTTATGGAAATGTAATCGGCTGCACACCTGTTGATGGTATAAAATATAATTTTTTGAGTACCTTAGATGGCGTTTTTGAGAAAAAACTTGCAAACTCAGGAAATGAAGACTACTATACACCCAAAAAGCTAAGTGCTCTGTACGACGATAAAGATTTTGGGAAATATGCCGAAAATGGTACTTTAGCCGTCAACTTTCTTACCAATTGTCAAACGACCAGTGGAAATTCGGGCAGTCCAGTATTGAACGCCAAAGGGAATTTAATTGGCGTGAATTTTGATAGAATACGCGAAGGAGTAGCATCCGATTATCAGTATATTCCTGAATTAAGCCGAAGTATTACACTGGATGTGCGGTATATGTTGTTTCTGTTGGATAAATATTCGCCTTCGGCTTATTTGTTAAATGAAATGAAATTTGTAAAGTGAAAAAACGTCAATAATTCTTATCTCATTTTTTTTTAATTATATTCACCCACGCGATTCCTGCATAATTAAATAGTAAATCGTAAATTCTTAATAACCATGTTTAAAAAGTTTTTAATTATATTTTTAGCATTTAGTTTTATGCTAACTGCACAACAAAAAGAAAATCGTTCAAATAAAGAAATTCCCGTATTGCACGAAGTTTCCAACAAAGATGTAGTACAAAGTGTATTTCCTGATGCTATTAAAGTAGATAAAATCAATGATTATTGGTTTAGAGTATTAGATGGAAAAAACAAAACGGTAGGATTTGCCATTTCGTCGATGCCTTTTTGTAAAGATGTGATAGGCTATCACAATACCACTCCGATTATGATTATAACTGATAAAAAGTTCGTTATTCAAAAAACATCATTGCTAACAAACTACGAATCATTAGCTTACGTAAGAAGACTTGAGAAAAAAGGATTTTTTAATCTTTGGAATGGGAAAAAACTAACAGAAGCTGCTGATGTGCAAATCGATGGATATACTGGAGCTACTTGTACAGCAAAAGCAATAGGAAAAAATATTGACTTTTTGCTCGCCAATGGAAGTAAGAAACTACCGAAAAAATAAACATTATAGTATTCACATTCAAACGAAAGGGCTGAATTTCTCAATGAAGTTCAGCCCTTTAATATTGATGTGTTTTCAAAAAATCAAGGATGATCTTCGTGTGTACACAAACCGACAATGGTATGAAAAGTATCGTGTAGTTTAATAAGATCTTCTTTTATTAGCTCATCGGATGCATTTGCTTTTACCTTAGCATCCAAGGCTTTACTTTGCTTTACAATCAGTTTTAAGTTTTTCTTGATGTTTTTGACATCCTTAAAATCCGAAGGAATTTCAGACTCTTTCCAAGCAATCGAGTTTTTTACTAATTCTGCTGATCGGCTACGAATAGGCTTAAAATCTCCCTCTTCCATGGGGTGAAAAGTTTCACCTATCGATCTGTGAAATCGGTTTTTTTCTCGCCAATCTACTTTGGTTTCTGCTGAAATAAAATTAGTTGCTAATAATAAGGCTACTAATGCAAAAATTGTTTTAATGTTTTTCATCTGTAAATTACTGATTTTAATGTTATTGCCGAATAGTTTGTTAACACACAAAAAACAGATTTATCATTTTGTTTTTTGTCGGCAACGTGAATTCTTAAACAAGTAAAATTAGAATTTGTTCACTAACGTCCTTGAAATTTGGAAATTTTATGCTTGAATGTATACAGTATTAATTTTTTAAAATTGCCTAGCTATAAACAGCAAATTTATATCTTACATTTATAGTTAACTCCTAAACGTTCATATCTAATTTTAATACCGTCTGTACATTTATAACAGATTGAACAACAAAGATATTAATGAGCATATTAGATTTAATGAAAAACTGAATACAAGAAATTGTTTCAGTAAAATTAAGTAGTTTTCTGGCAATAAATTTTGGATGCTATGCAAATATTGCGCAAATGCCATAAAAGTCAAACGCTAACAACCTATAAAATAGATTATTAGCGTTTTTTATGTTGTCTTAATAAAACAACCATATTTCATATATTACTTTGTCTATCTTACTTAACATTTTACATACATTCATTGATATTCAGTAATTTAGTATACTTGTTTTATCAAAAGTAATTAAGATAGATTAAAATAAATGAAATAAATTTGTACCCTTATTTGTACCCCCTAAAATAAATGTGTATATTTGTAGCGTGTTTAAACCAACCAATATACTACAATGGCAAAAATTAAATTTTACCTCAAAGACTCAAGTCTAAAAGAAACCGCTATTTTCGCACGAATCAGTTATGGTGCAACTGATAATAATACAGATAAAAAAAAGTACATTCAATTGAAGTACTATATCTCGTTAAGTATAAACCCCAACTTTTGGAACACAAAGACCAACCGAGCCCGAGAAACTAAAGACTTCCCACAATACCCAGAGTTTAACGCCCGACTTAATGTAATTGAATCAACTATAAACAGTAAAATACTGAAATTAGAAAATTCAAGTACTACCCTTTCAAATGAAGTTATCAAAAAAGAATTAGATACAATTTTGAAACCCGAGATTATTAAAGCTGGTGCAATTGATATAAAACAAATGTCATTCTTTCAGTTTATCGACCACCTTATTAAAACCTCACCAAACAAAAAAACTACATTGAAAAGTTTTAGAGTTGTTGAAAAAAATTTAGTTGAATATCAAAAGGCTAAAAAAAAGAAACTAACTTTTCAAAACATTGATATTGACTTTTATAATTCCTTTGTTGACTACCTTACTAAAAATTTAAAGTTATCTAAAAACACAATCGGCACACGAATAAAGATATTAAAAACCTTTATGAATCAGGCGTATGAGAGTGATATTATAGTAAATACCGACTACAAAAAGAGAGCATTCAAGAAACCAACCGAGCAAACGCAATCAATCTATTTGAGTGAATCAGAATTGATGCAAATGTACAATATAGAATCAACGCCCGAGAGTATTAAAATGCTAAAACAACTCTATAATAGAGAAACATTATCTGAATCACTAACTAAAATTAGAGATATATTTTTGATTGGTTGTTATACGGGGTTGCGGTTTTCTGATTTAACGAGATTGACAAAAGAGAATATAAATACTGATAATACGATTAGCATTAAGACTATAAAAACCGAACAAAACATAGTTGTACCAATTCACCCAATAGTAAAACAGATATTGATTAAATACAATTACAATTTGCCACGTATACCAACGAATCAGAAATTTAATGAATATATCAAAGATGTTGCAAAATTGGCACAAATCAAAGACCTGATAACAATAGAATCAACAAAAGGCGGGTTTAGAGTATCAGAAACAGTTGAAAAACACAAAGTAGTAACGAGCCACACCGCCCGCCGTTCATTTGCTACCAACGCATTCTTATCCGATATGCCGAGTATATCAATAATGAGAATTACAGGCCACAAAACGGAATCGGCATTTATGACATATCTAAAAATGAGTGCAAAAGATAACGCTATCAAAATGCAATCACACCCTTTTTTCAATAAAATGATAATCGCTAAATAATACAACAATGAGTAATGAAATGAAAACAGATAGACGTTTACAACCCTTAAGACTTTCTAAAAAACTATCTTTTAGTCAATTTATTGGAATTGCTAAAGATTTATTAATTGAAGAAAATCAAGATAAAATAGATAGGGCTGCATTTATTTTTGAGTTAGAACAAGACTTAGAAGAGTATGATAGATTGATTTTAGAAGAGGTTAAAACAATTCAATATGCTCACATTGTAGGGCGTTTAATAATTGACAGACAAGCAATATTGTTAGAAGTTAAAGAAACCGTATCAGGGGACGAACTTAAAAGATACGAAGTCGCATACAAGAAAAGCGAATTATTGAATGATAAACTAAACCACCTTTTAGAAATAATCAGACTTAATGATATAACTCAAAAAGTTAATATAAAAACAACCCGACCACCAAAACCCGAATTAATATTTAACCAATTATTTAAAAAAGAATATAGCGAGAAAGCAGACAACTTTTTAAAACTATTGAAAGAAAAGGGCTACACTACAAAAGATAATGTTTGGCGTGAAACACAAAACACAAACGAACTTGCAAAGGTTTATTTATGGTTCTTTGACAATGGAGTATTCAGACAGAATGACAAAACAAGTGCCCTTAAATGTTTCTGCAAACAGTTTGGTATAGTAGTATGCGAAAAGTTATCCGGAAACAGTGAATTAAGGGAAATTACTCGAAAAAACATGACTGAAACGAATTTCAATTCAGTAGATGAAAAACATTTTAAAACCGATTTTTATTCGTTTTTAATCAAATAACAAATTATTTTTATTCCGTTTATTCCGTAACGGAAACCACGGAAAACGACCACAATTAAGACAAAGTAAGTTTGCATAAACTTTTAAAACAAAGGATATGTCAAACGAAATTATTTTATCTGGAATCAGTTTTGAACAACTCAAAGAGGAATTTAAAACAATCGTTAGAAACGAAGTACAAATAATCGTTTCAGGTTTGCAACCCGCAGCCGAACCCGCCCCCGAGCTAATCACTCGAAAAGAGACAGCCGATATTTTAGGCGTTTCGCTACCAACATTGAACGAATGGACTAAGAATGGCACTGTACCCGCTAAACGTATTGGAACACGTGTTAGGTACGCTAGAGCCGATGTTTACAACTCTTTGAAAGAGATTGAAACGCTTAAATACAAGAGGGCCTAAACTATGAAAAAGTGTTTAACCGCCAAAGTAAGCGTATTTGTTCAAAACGAAACACGCCCCGACCAATTCGACCAACACCCATTGTCAGGCTCAAATTTGCCCTTTGATTATTTTAAGTTGTCATTGCCCTACTCGTCTTCATTGATGAAACAGGGAGCAGTGTATGCAGTCGAAAGTCACAAAAACAATGTTAGAGTACTGTATACAGGTTTGAGACAGTCGATGTTAATGCCTGAAATGCGTTGACCGTTTTTCTACTTATTTTTGTTTTATATTTTTTAAAAAATCAAAAAAATATGATAATGATGATGAACCATTGTTGATTACGGGAAATAACTTTTAGCGAAGCGTTAAGAAAGTTAT
>JBBRHJ010000057.1:0-16021 GCA_038222885.1 Bacteroidales bacterium
CAATTTCTTCGTATTCATCCAGTTCCGGAATTTCCCATTCAACGTATCCATTGCCATCCTCATGAATTTTGATGGAAATTTCGGATTTAGCGCTTTCGGATAAAAGGGTATTGTTGAAAGAAGTTTCCCGTGATATCGGGGAACTGAAAGTCAGTGTACCTTCAAAAATTGTGGTTGTCATAAAAAATGCCGGTGCCCTCCGGACTCATGGTGGCTTATGGCTCGCCAGGTTAATTATTAGCAGGCGAAAGGATTGCCAATACAGTTGTATGCGTCTTCATCGGCTGCTGCTGAAAGGAATTGCCTGTATTCGGATTCGCCGCAGGATAAACAATAGAGCTTTCCATCGGAAGGCCAGTAATAGGCAGCTGTGCCTTTTTTGAGAGTTTTGCCACATTCGGCACAGGTACCGTGGTACCTGACGGTGATGGGGCGGGGATCGTTGAAGTACTTTTTCATAAGATTGTGGGTTTTAATATGGATTTGTGATAAATTGATAAACCCCTCCTAAATCCTCCCCGGTGTGGAGGACTGTTGGGAGGATTTAGTTAATTGTGCTGTTGTATCCAGGTGAAGGCATAAGTGCAGAACTTTTCTGCGTTGCCTTCATCCAGGGCAGCGAAAAATTTGAGGATGGCGTTGGCTGAAGCGTAGCGCTCAGCTGAGCAAAAGCAGTTGAACTTACTCCGCAAGTGGTTGGCCATGTGCGGACTGTCGGACCAAATTTCCTCGATGAAATTTGATGGGATGTTGTAAATGAAGAAAAATGTGCGGTTGATAACATCTGATTGCGTCATGGGATATAGGGTTTAAAGGGTGAATTATGCTTAATTGGTATAACCTCATCCGCCCTGCGGGCACCTTCTCCGGAGGAGAAGGAAATAGGACTTTTTGCTTTAATGAGAAGGGAAGTGGATTATTTTATTATCTGATTGATGCCCGGTACCTAGCGAAGATGATTTTCTTAGCTTCGGCAATTAATTGAAGATTGCGGTGGAACTGCTTCTCCTGACGTTCCATAATTTTGAGAGCTTCGACGGCTTTTTCAAATTGGCCGGGAGCTTCCAGGGCTTTTGCGGATGTTTCCCGGATAAGTTGGGCCAGGTCGGATTTAATAATGAAAGGAATTACTGAGCCTCGGAGATAAGGATGGAAGGTGTGAGCCTTCCACATTCCGAAGCAGAGCCAGTAATACAGATCCTTTTCTTCCTGGGTGAGTGCGTGAAAGGTGAAACAATTGGGGCAGGGTTGCTCCATTGGTTTGCCGCTGTTCATGCCTTTATTCAGTATGAAAAAGGCGAACGGGGTACGGGCTTGACCTGGGCAGTAAGTGGTGATTTTGTACATCTTTAAGGGCTTTAGGTGAGTTTTTTGGACTTCCTCTGACC
Organism: Bacteroidales bacterium; assembly: GCA_038222885.1. Classification (GTDB taxonomy): domain Bacteria; phylum Bacteroidota; class Bacteroidia; order Bacteroidales; family Paludibacteraceae; genus Paludibacter. Next base: position 1,389 of record JBBRHJ010000057.1, read on the forward strand.
TTGCCTTTAGCTCCCCTTCCACAATTTTTAGAGGAAAAAATGAAAAGGAAAAAAAGCAAAAAAGGAAACCATCAACCCCAAAAGCATGGAGGCAAAATCAAGTATGCAGGTCATTATTTTATGCATGAAAAAAGCCCTTTCGGGCTGAAGACATGCTTATGCAGAAAATAATGAATGCACCCGAAGGGCAGTCAATACGGTGTGGAAATATGATATTGCATGAAAAAATATGATGTGTGCACAATGCGGCATATGCAATCCGGGATTATGATACCGTATTGCTGTACTTGAATTTGCCGGAGTGCTTTTATCCCTTTGTTTCCTTTTTTGCTTTTCCCTTTTTCTTTCCTCTAAAAATCCCCCTCTTTAGGCACCAAACAAAAATAGTGATGCGATGATGGCGAAGCTTATTGATACCAAACTAAGAATGCAACAAAATATTGAAAATGAGAAGCGGTTAACTTTTACCAGGGTAACAGGGATTGCATAAACGAGGAACGAGTAAATGCAATAGTGCTGGGAAGTGAAGGAGAGAAATACTATGTGTAAACGAGGGTGTGCCAGTGATAGCGGTATCACCGAGGATACACAACAGCCCCGCAGGGAAAAATAAAAATACCGTACGCCGGTGGCTTGCGCCCTAACGATCAACAGGAGGGCGATGGCGCAAACAAATACCGCTTAAAACTCTGATTGCCTGTAAACAGTACTCAAAACTTGTACAACTGCTTGTTGACAATACTCAGAACCTACTTGTTTGCTTGTAAAACTGTAAGTGGGTGGGTTTTAGCAGCTGACAATGAGGTAAACGGGTACTTGTAGCGAAGCGACTGAAGACCTGGCTGGACGCTGTGGCGTGGATTTTTTGTGTGTGAGAAAGCGTCCGGCCGGGCAAAGGAGCGGATATGTGCGGTGGCAAAGTACCTGGTTACCGAAATTGTTTGCTGCTGTGGGAGCGGTGAAGGTGATGAAATGAACGGACGAACGGAAAGACGAATGAAGCGGAGTGTAATAGAACGAAATGAAGGCTGGCTGGTGAAGCATACTTGAATACTGCTGATGCGAAGGATGAGCATCGGCTGTATTACGCGGAGGAGTGAGGCACGAACGACCGAACCTGCCAGACTGAATGCAGTGAAATGAACGCAGCGTAATGAGGATTGAAGAGAGGTAGTGAATGAATTGCCTGCAACCGCGTAGGAAGTGGGTGGTGGACGGGAAGGAAACAGCTATTGGATATTTAACATAATGTGCTTATGGGCTGAGTGAAGATACGCAATAATACCAAAAAGAATCGAAGACCATAAGCGCACATTATGTTAAAATAGCTTCCGGTGGACGAAGGGCGTATTTTTTTGGCTCGCCTCGGTGTATTTGCTTTTTTCTGCAAATACCGTGACAAAAAATACGCCCGGAGACCATCCGGCAATAGCTGTGTGCGGCAGGTTTTTACTTGACTACATGACACTACCTACATATAATTTAAAAATTTTCATAGGAGCAGGCGGGAAGGTCTTAGCAGCTTATAACTGAATTGCACTGATGGTTGCTTAGGAAGGTAAGTGTGAGAGGCAACCGAAGCGCAAAGAGAGTTATGTGCTGCTGTGCGGGGCGCAAAATGTGGCACACGATTAAGCAAAAAGACCTTTAAAAAATTGCCGTGTGCCTTATTTTGCGCCAGGGATTATATTTTGATAGGATAATAAAATTTGAATAAAGTGATCTTGCTAAATTTCTAAAAAAACGCGACATTGCCTTATTGTTTACAAATTACCCGGTATGTACCCTGCATAATTATTTTTTCTACCAAAAATAATTTGGCATCTTCTATTTGAAGGATGCAGGAATTAGGTTAAAATAAAGCTTATTGCACTTTTACCAGGGTAATCTGCTTTATTTTGTATGATCTTGTATTCTAAATTTACTCAATATTCTCGTCAACTATTTTTCTGCAAAGTAACCGGATGGTAAAGCGAAACAAAACTCAAACAAACTTGTAAACTCAATCTTCTAAAATACTTCTTAAACAAAAAACCATAATTTGACGAATAAAACCCGATAGGCTGAAAAAGAACGAAGAGATGATCAGGAATTTAAAACCCTGGGTTGAATCCTTCGGAAGAATGCTCCGCAAAGACACCCGGCGTGTGCCGCTGCTGGAAGCCGTGAGTGAAGCTAGAGAATGAAGTATGAACGAAACTTGTTGCCCCCCCCACTCGATCATCACATGAGAAATAATCGGATACTCATGCTATGAGATATTATCACTGCATTTTCAATTGAATCTGTGGTTTAAGAGGAATTAATTTATTTCTTAATGCAATTTTGTTGGAGTAATCCAAAGAATCAAAATTTGTTGAATTTTATAAAATTATTGGGGTTCTACCTATTGCCAATACTTTCACCTTTAAGAAGTATTGCCTGCCTCTCAGCAGGAAACTTCTTTGATGTATAATTATTTGATTGGCGGAAGTCATTGTCTTTAATAATATGAAGGTCGATAAGATTTTCAACCCGATAACCTGTTTGTGCAAAGTTGAATTCTGTTAAGCCAAAACTCCATCCTTCAATATAAGTACTAAGTAACAGTTTTTGTTTTTCAGTACCATGAAAATGAACCATTATTTCAAGGCTACTACCAGGCCCTGAAGTTGCATCCTTTGCACTACCAATCAAGTATATACCTGTAATTCCAAATTTTTCCAGATCAATTTTTCCAGCAATTATAAGTGACATACGCATCCGCCATTGCCAATGCATGTCATTGGTTGCTTTTAAAAGTGAATTGCCTGCATCTGGAATTTCCTTGAAATCAGTCCGTCCTTTCAAAAAATTTATTGTTGTTTTGAGTTTACGATGAAAAATACTTGCCCCAATCATTTCGGAGATTGATTGCAGCAATTTCTGTTCTTCAGGCAAGAACTGGCTATTTGCAGTATAACATATTTTTATTTTACCCGAAATGTTATTATCAATAACTAAATCAGCCTGTTGCATCCATTCTGTTTCAACAAATCCGGCCGACTGAATAACCATCTTTTCATAACTTATCTGCACTTTACAGTTAACGGGAAACTGCCATCCAATTGGAATTGCATCAAGAAGTGAAGTAAGTAGTTTTTCGATGGGGAGCAAAGAGTCGCTGAGTATTTCAGAAATTTCGTAAATACAACGAAGCTCTTTTTCGCGCTCTTTCAAACGAGCTAAAACAATGTTTATAGAATCATTTTTTTCGTCCATAATGCGAAATTGAGCTAGTGAGTTCAAATTTATATAATTTACAAATTTAAGGATAATAGCTGTAAAATTATATTAACCTGGCAGATACGCCTTATCATACTCACACAAAAGAAAAACAAAGTGGCTATTACGAACCGAAATATTTCGCATCTATGCTTTTCCGGACTTGATCAAAGAAGTACTCTGGTTGTTGATTCTTAATCTGCCAATTCGTTATGTTCATTGGAGATTTTAAATAGTGTTGATGTATTAATAATTTGTCGTTCTAAAAACTCTCTAATAATATTTATTGGTAAGTTTATTTCTTGATACTGTTTATAATCTTCCGGAATTTCTTTTTGCACGAGATTAAGCTGGGCACGAATACATTTTAATATCACTAATCTATGATAGGTTTTTTCTGATTGTTCTAATATTCCACCGGCAAAACTCAATAACAGTTGTTTGGTATGAGTATCAATATTTGCTTTTTTTAACTCATCCAGGAAATTTTTTAATAAATACTCCGGCTGAGAGTTATATTCATTTTTCCAATTTTCAATTTGTTCTTTGAATTCAATTAATTGAAATTCGGTGCTCATAACAGCAACTTCATTTAAGAAATGTATTCTTTCATCATGAATTTGAAAATCATTGGATAGCATAATAAACATAGATTTTAATATCAATGTTATTTCATGCGTGTTCAAATTTGTTTTCATAGTAGTTATGATGAAATTAAAGTTATAAACTATTTATTGAATTTGAGTGACTTCAAATAATTACTTTTTCCCTTATTTAGCTCTATAATTGTGAGTAATTCCTTTTTTGTTTACAAGGCTACATCAGGAATGAAACTTTGGGTAGTAACCCGTCTATAGTCGTTCACTAATGAAATCTTAATTTATCAAAGTAAAGGAATCAATTAAAATTCAGTGATTTATTAGTTTAATAAGTCCAGAATAGTTCCAGCCAGTTTACTGGTTTTTTCAGAAGCTTTGTCCAGAATCTTGCTCATTACTTCATCTTCTTTCATTTCTTCATAGAGTTTGGCCATTTCGTTTGCTTGTTGTGATGGATCATTTATTTCTGTCACATCATTCATGCGTTCTTTCCAGTAATCTTTTCTTTTTTTAAGTATTTTCAAATCATGACGTGTTAATCCTGTATCAAAATCGAAAACATCAGTCAGGAAATTTTCTATCGGCTTATCAGATTTACCCAGTATTTCTGATAACATCAGGGTATCAACGTATTCATGTTTATAAAAAAGATAGCCTCCCAAAGAAATAATTAGAACCAGAATTACGGAGACTAGAAACTTTAATGTTTTCATAGTTCAAAGTTTTAAAATTTAGGTTGTTTAAGAATTAGATTTTGATTATTAGACCCAGTTCAACATTTTTAATTCCCTTTCGATTCTCCGAGTCGGATCATGATGATTCTTTTTGGTTTCATATTTTTAATTAAGTGTATGAACACCGTAATAATTCGAATATATTGGGTTTCTCAAGGTTGTAGAAGGTAATCACTTATTAAACTCTTTCTCTGAAATATTTGATGTAGAAAAAGAATTATTCATTGTTGAAGATACTACATCAAGGCTAATTTCATAACTAGGAATGCTATATCCGTCAGTATTTCTAATCAGATTATAATCCAATAAATCTGTGCCTTTTTCATACAACGGATTACTTAGAAAACGGCCAACACACTGAGAATTTTCAACTCTTGATAACCATTCTTTACCGCAAGCTAATTTCAAGTAATATACACCTTCAGGGATATTGCGAATTGAAAAGGAAGATAAACGATTAATAAAAACATACCTGACGCAGATTCCTGAATTCGCATTCATTAGCTTGGCAACCATGTCAGTACCGGAACCTACGTTAATCTTTAGGTAATTATCCGTTGATTGATTGTATTTAGGGCTAAAATTGTAACATGATGGCATAAGGCCATTTTGTAGATTATTTTGCTTCCAGCCTTCTTTAACCAGACGATTTCTTTCCTGCTCTAATAGTTGATCAGGCGTTAATGAAGTCTGTGAAGTTTGTTGTTCAGTAAATGTTGATGTCAGATCTCCATTTTCCGGAATTTGAGTGTTACTGCCTGTATTATTTGAGTGACAGCTAATGACAGCTATCAAAACTAAAAATAAAATAGGGTAAGGTATTTTCATGGAAGTGTGTTTTGATACCAGCATTAACGTTCTTATTTATTATTAATGACCAGAGCTGCGATAACTCCCGGAATCCAGCCAAGGATAGTAAGAATAAAAACAAGAAGGATAGAACCACATCCTTTATCAATTACAGCCAGTGGTGGAAAAATGATGCATAGAATTACTCGCCAGAAAGTCATATTATAGTTATTTGAGAGTTAATGTTTTTTGTTGTCTAAGTTAGTTAATAATGGTTGTTTTAAGTTTCATTTTTTTTGCACTCCATATATTTAACTGATTTGGGGCTCAAATTATATTATTAAAAGAGCGAAGGCGATATAAGAACTATTTGATCTCTCAAAATAGTTAATTGAGCTACTCGTTTTTGACTTTCGTGAAGATTACAATAGCCAGAAGCGTTTGAAGTTTTTTTCTTACATCGTCTACCGGACTTTGTTAATCCTTTGCATTGAATGGAAGTTGAAGATTTTTTAACATCATTAATTTTATTTTCAGTTTTGGTATTTTTCCAAGTCCAACATTTTACGCACAATGTTTTCTCTGTTAAATTTTCCTGATCATCAGTCATTAAAGGAAAGAAATCAATACCTGTGAATTTTTCAACACTATCAATCGTAACTGCAAAATTTTGAAGTGGCAAACCTGAACTTGCATTTGAAATAATAAATCCAATTCCTTTAACATCTGGTTGAGTATAATCCAGAATGACTTTGTAGAAATAGTCTGGAACTGAAATTTTGTCGGGACCAATTGTTTTCAGACCGGTTGTTAAAACTGGACCAGTGACTACATAAATAGTATCATTTACAATAGCCCAAGTGCGCACTAATTCTTCTAATTTTTTCCATATCCCGCGATTAAAGCCCGGAAGTTGCGGACTCATATTGCTGTAATAAAACGATTCTGCCATTGTGTTAGAAGACCAGCCCATATCTGCTGCCGGAGCCAAATGCCCTTTATCATATCCCGAACCAGAATAATCTTTATCCTCTGAAGTGCCTATTTTTACTTCAGGATCAGGTATAAATTTATTGGAGCGACCGACGATTTTTTTTGTTTCCTGTTTTGTTAGTTCGTAAGCAACCCAATTTGCCAACATGTACTTTTTATTGAATAAGAGAGAGTAGCCCGTATGCGAAATGACAATGTCACCAGGTGCGATCTTTGGGATTTCTAAATCTGTAATTGTTGTTATTTTAATATCTTTTGAAGGAATATTGTCAGTTGAAATATTTGCGCTGACTTCATTAGCCAAAGCATCCGGAGTGACCTTGATTTTAGCATTTTGTTGGCAACCAGTAAATGCTAGAATAAAGAAAACCGCAAATAGTCTTATCGAAAAGTTTCTCATGTCTATTCTATTTATAGTGTAGCTGGCAATATTTCAAATTTATTTAAAAGGCCTTTAATAATTGTATTTCACAGTATACCAAATTGCCACAAATTCCTCAATTGTTACATCCCCATCGATTGTAAACTCTATATCACTGGAGTAATTAGAATTTCCTGTGTAAATTTTTCCATGTTTAATTGTTGCCACTACATCACTGCTATAAGTTGATGTACCCTTATAAATTTTGCTGTCCTTTATTGTCATTAAAATGGCGCTAGTGTAGGTTGAATTGCCTTTAAAAACTTTACCATCAGAAATATTGTAAATGATATCGCTTGAATAAGAACTCGTTCCTTTATAAATTTTATTTCCCTTGACATGACAAATTATATCTGAGGAATAACCTGATGTTTTCTTAAAAACCTTACCATCTGAAATATTACAAATCACATCACTACTGTATGAAGAAGTTCCTCTGTATACTTTTACCTGTGCTCTGGTTACTGAGGCAAAGCTTATTGATGCTAATAAAAGTATTAGAAACGATTTCATGATATAATGTTATTAGCCTACTTATTAGATTTTATTTACCAATTCTGCCCAAATTGCTCCATATGTTTTCAGTATAACTTTATTTTGAAAAGCCTGATAATATGAATCACTTTATATGTATTCCAATAATGATTATTTTTTTTTATTTCAATAAACTTCAAAGCCTTAATATGTATTATAGATTTGGTAAGGTATGTGTTTAGTTAGAATAGCGTTGTGTCTATTTAAGTATCTTTAGTAAAGCGTTGAATGCATTAACAAATTGATCTGCAAATGGTAAACATATTATTTCAATTGTATATTCTGTATCATTTATAGCCTTTATAATCATTTTAGATTTCTTACTTCCAATGGTAAAAGCACTAATTTCTTTCCATTTAATACTATTTGATTTCATTCCCATGTTATGCCATGAAAAGGCATTTTTTGTTAGCATAAATCCATCGTCACCAGAGCCAAATAGAGTGTCATCGTAATACAATAAGCAAACAGAATCAGTGTCATTCTCACCAATGTCCATGTTTATTTTGAAATTAGTAAATTTTTTCAAATTTACATTTGGAGAGATAAACAAACAGGTTTTCGTAGTTGCTTTTAGTTCAAATAAATTTTCATATAAATCAAATAAAATTTTCTCTATTGTAATTTGTAGACAATTTTGGCTATTTAACTTATTATTTACCAAGCTATCAAGTATTTCAACAATAAGCTTATAACTGTTTACCCTGTTCTGTATATTTACAGATGGAATAGCTGCTGGAGATGGTGAATCTGTCTTTTCAGGAGTGGTTAATTCGGGTGGCTTATTTATTGTAGGAATTTTGACTTCCTCAGGTATATATATATCAGCAGGGAAATATTTTTGTAATTCTTCTAATTTACAAGCAACAGTCCAATCAATACCCTCGCGCCACACCATTGTTTCCCGATCTATACTCTCCAATAATTCCACCAAATTTAGTGGCCCGATAGATTTATTATTTTCAAGATAATAGTATTCTATTTTTTGCTGCTTATTTGATGTGACAACAACTTCAGGAAAGAATTTTTTCAGTTCATCTAATTCAGAAGCTAAGCTCCATTTTATACCTTCCCGCCAAACCATTGTATCCCGATCAATAATTTCCAACAATTCCACCAAACTCATGGGACCAACAGGTTTATTGTTATCGAGATAATAGTATTCTTTCATGTTAATAATTATGTTAAAAAATACTTAGATCAAACTCCTGATTCAAAAAGTTGGGCTTATATTCCAAATGATCATTGTGTGGTAAAATGCGAAGCATCCATAAAATAAATCATCTGGATGCCTCGCAAATTGGGGTTGGTTGATCTGATGTTATTGGTTGGTAACAGGTATTTTTTTTGCAAAACGCACTATCTCTCCAATCCACAATACAAGTGAAGTTGATCCAACAATAATTAGCCATTCACTTATTGAAAGCGGAACAGTTCGGAATACATGCCCTCCTATTTCCACTATTAGAATCTGGCCAAAGAAAATTGCACATGCAACAATCAGGAAACCATAACTTTTGGTCAATCCATTAAAAGCTGATTTACCACTGAAAAATGCCTTAGCATTAAACATATTCCAAAACTGTAACAAAACGAAAAAGGTGAAAAATACTGTCAATTCTTTTATGCTTAATCCTTTTTCATCAGACATAAAAAAGTCAGTTACAGTAAAGTAATATAGCAGTCCTAGAAGGAGTACTACAAACAATAGCCCAACCCCAAAGATAAATTTGGCCATCTCTTTCGTCACAATAAAAGCATTACGATCTCTAGGTTTATCTTTCATTACCTTGGGATCGGGAGGAAGAGATGCCAGTGCTCCAGCAGCAAAAGTATCCATGATCAGGTTAATCCAAAGAAGTTGAGTAACAGTCAGCGGTAGTTTGCCCCAAAAGATAGCTCCAAAAAAGTCGATTATTAAAGCCGCAACATTAATAGTAAGCTGAAAGATAATAAAACGTTGTATGTTTTTGTAGATTGTACGGCCCCAGAGTACGGCATTTGTAATACTGTTAAAGGAATCATCAATCAAGGTGATGTCACTTGCTTCCTTAGCAACCGATGTTCCAGATCCCATTGAAAGCCCAACATGAGCATGATTGAGCGCAGGGGCATCATTGGTTCCGTCGCCTGTTACTGCAACAACAGATCCGGATTTCTGAAGCAACTGGACCAAACGTTGTTTGTCGGCTGGCCTGGCTCTGCACATAATCTTCAGATCATGCAACATCATCTGAGCATCTTCATCTGTTAAATTTGCAAAATCCGGTCCGGTTATTATACTCTCAGGTTTATCTGTATGAGATAAAATACCTATTTGACGTCCGATTTCTTTTGCCGTCCCAGGAGTATCACCAGTAACAATTTTCACGGCAATGCCAGCTCTCAGGCATCTTTGGACTGCATCGGGAACATCTTCTCTAACCGGATCAGAAATTGCTGCAATACCTAGGAAAGTTAGGTTAGTATTAACAAGATTCCCATTTAGGAAACGGTCATTCTCATCTTCAATAATTTCATAAGCAAACCCAAGTGTACGCATTGCCTGATCCTGATACTTAGTTAGCATAGATTCGATCTCTTGTGAAGAATCTTTTACAGATCTTAAACCTTGTTCATAACGTACATTGTTGCATTTTGCCAATACAATTTCCGGTGCTCCCTTAACATATAAAACTCTTTTATTATGCAATGGGGAATCAATTAGTGTGGCCATAAACTTACGCTCTGTTGAGAATGTAAGTTGTTCAATAACTTTAGTATTTTCTCTTAAGAATAAATAATTGGAATTATTGGAATGCAGCCAAAGAAGCAATGCTGCTTCAGTAGGATTACCCAGAGATTTAATCTTTAGCGGATCGGAAAAATCGAGGTGGGCGGTTGAATTTAAAGAAATTCCTTCCTTAACGAGATTACCTATTTGATCATCGGCCAAAGGATTTCCATTTAGACTAAAAAAGTTAGTTTTATGAACTTTCATCTGGTTCTGTGTGAGAGTGCCAGTTTTATCTGTGCATATTACAGTTGTTGCACCCATTGTTTCACAAGCGTGCATTTTTCTGACCAAATTGTTTGATTGCAGCATCTTACGCATGCTTAATGCCAGACTTAATGTAACACTCATAGGAAGACCTTCCGGCACTGCTACAACAATAAGGGTTACGGAAATCATGAAATATGTAAGTATATGACCTGCTGTATCGATTGACACCCATGATTCCAATGCCAATGGTTTTACACCAAAAGGAATCCCTAATGCAGCAAATACTATGAAAGTTGCAATACCAATACCAATCCATTTGAACCAACTGCCTTCTTCAACACTTTTAGGTACTTCTTTCTCTTTACCAGCAAGTTCAAACCCATCATAGATTATAGGTAACCAAACTTTAATAAGTGCAATTAGTGCTGAAATGATGACTCCACTAATTAAACCAAACTGGGTTAAAGTATAAGGGACATCGCCTATAATGGCATCTTTCAGAAACCTGGCAATAAAAGTAAAAGCTGCAAGGCCCAATCCAATGACCCCAATTAATTTTGCCAATCTGTCAAGCTGTTGGTTAAGAGGTGTCTCTTCACCACTCATTTCAGTTGATTGCTCAGCAACCTGACCAAACTCAGTTGCATCTCCAACTTTTTGAACTTCTGCAAGGCAGTGTCCATCCATTATTTTCGTCCCCCGCATTATACAATTTGAAGGATATGTAGAATCTTTGTGAAACTGTTCTGAATTGGTAGTTTTATCAATGATTAGTTCACCTGTTAAACATGATTCATCAACCATTAAAGAAACTGCATCAAGAAGGATTGCGTCTGCAGGTATTTCTTCACCAGATCCCAGGATTAATAAGTCACCAACAACAACATCCTTTTTTGATATTTCGCAAACATTGCTGTTTCTGATAACCTTATACAAGGTATCATCATTCACCTGATTCAGGATGTCAAATTTTTTGTTGGCATCCATTTCAAACCAAAAGGCAACTCCAGTTGCTAACAAAATTGCACAAAAAATACCTATTGTTTCTGCAAACTCCCAATGTACAAATGAAATCCCTAATGAAAGAAATGCAGCAATTAATAGTATCCGAATAATTGGGTCTTCAAATTTTTCTATAAATAATTTCCAAAGAGATTCTCTTTTTGGAGGTGTTAATAAATTATCCCCATGCTTTTTCCGGCTTTCAAGAACCTGTTCATCAGTAAGGCCGGTGTAATGCTTTTTGTGTTCCATAATTTAATAATTCTTAAATGGTTAGTTGTTCATTACAATTTTGTCATCACCAAATATAATTTTTATGCTCTCTAATATTTCTCTTTTACGTCCAGAATCTTTAATAAAAAGGGTTTCATCCTCCATTCCTTTAATTTCAAAGAGAATTTTCTGAGACGTCACAATAATTTCTGTAACATTTGCCGGATTTTCTATGCAAGAATAAATGCTACTTTTATGAATGGAATAGTAATCCATTGCAGATTTATAAAGCATGTATGCAATAGCACTAAAAAAAACAACTGAAATGAGTAAGAGGATAATAGTTGGGATGTCCCGTTCCTTAATTTTATCTATAATCATGAATACTGAAAGTATTACAATTATAATAAGTAAGAGGATCTTATATGCTCGTAAATAAAATTCTATTTTACGCTGCCTAATAAGTTGTTTGACAAAAAGAAGTTTTGTTTGCATAAACTAAAGGTTATCAATTGTTTAATCACAACATATTAACTATTCAATACAAGGCTCAGATTTGCTTCATTTGCAAAAGATGTTGTTTTACCAGGTACCTAAGATCGCATTTTACAGAACAATATCTTTATTAGCATTAGGAATTATAGAATGTGTACAAATCTTAATTCAATTACTTGATTAAGGGAGACATTTTCCTGGCTTTAGCCTTAAGATTCTTGATCAAAGCTGCTTCAACCTCATCAATTTTTCCATCACCCTGAATTTTGTCAAGTAACCATTTCGCTTCATCATCATCAACAACACCTGGGGATTTTTCATCTTCCAGCAGGAAACTTGTTATGGCTTCTACGAATAATGTTGTCCATGATGAATGATTTGCTTTACCGGATACAGCATCATTAAGTTCAAAAAGGAATTCAGCCTCTTCTTTATCTATTATTCCATCTGCATAGAGAATATCACGGAGTTGTTTTACTTCTTTTTCATCAATTACGCCATCGGCGAGGATAGCTTTCTTTAACTCGTTAAATTTGCTCATGATTTTTAAGTTTTGATGGTTATTTAATTAGAATGTAGTTGCAATTGTAAGGTGGAAGCAAAGTTGGAGATATTTCATCCTCTCCAACAATACTTCCATCTTTAAGGCATAATTCATAAGTATTACTTTGTTCATACTTGTATATCGTATACCCAGGTCTACATTGATGAAATCTTTTATTTAACGCTAAAAGACCACTAAAAAAACCTTTCTCTTTTGTGATGCGAAATACATAGTTGGAACAACTTTCTTCAAACACGCAATGACTTCTTTTGTGTTTTGGGAAAACTGACCAATATAGATGAATGATGCCAAGTAAAATTAATTTCATTGTTTGAATACAACCATTTTAAAAATTGTACTAAAACCTGCCTTTGCTCCAAAACCAAAGCAACCGTTATCCGGTGCTACTTGAGTTTCAACGTTTTCTAAACGGACATATTCCCAACCCTGGGAAGAATATTCGTTGATTAATGTTTGAAGTTGCGCTGCAACAGCTGCTGTTGTGTCCTTCTGATTAATTTGCGCTACGAATGGTACTACTTTGTAATTCATGTGATTGGTTTTAAGTGAATAAAAAAATGTCTTATTTTGTAAATAAACGATTGTATTCCTTACTTAAAGATTAAAATTCAAAACACCGCTTAACAGACCATAAACTCCATAAGCAATAATAAGAATGCCAAGCAATAAGCATGATATTTTAACGAACTTAAACGATGATCTGTTTCTGATGCTCTTTTTAAGTAAGGATGGTAAAACCATCCAAATAAATAATCCGAGAATTATTTTAATAATTGAACTTATCATTTTAAATTAATTTAAAAAATGAGCTCCTGGTTGTTGGACGCATACCAGGAGCCCGATTACTATTTTTATTCACTTAACACGAACTCCGCCCTGCGATTTTCAGCTTTGATGGCATACTTTGTCGAAATGCCTTTACCTCTAAATTTCATGCGGCCTGTATCAATTCCTTTATTCGCCAAATAGTCACGGATTGATTTTGCACGTAATTCAGATAAAGCCATATTGAAATCCGCATCGCCTGTATTATCAGTGTAAGCTGAGATTGAAATTTTCATTCCTGGATTCTGTCTGAGTACATCTGCCAATTTATCAAGTTCCGGATTAGCCTCTGAATAATTAAAATCTCCAAATGGGAATTGGTAAACCGGGTATGACTCATTCTTTTTGTAAGGAACATTCACATTTGCTGACTGGGCAGATGTAGAAGCACCTTGGTCAGCATTATTTACTTTAGAGGGTTGAGCCTGTCCAGCCTGGTCTGTGGCACTAGCATTCGGTTGTGTTTGCGATGCTGGTGCAGCTTGTGAGCTATCCGCAATTGCATTAGCAGCCGAGGTAGTAGCTCCTTCCGGATTTGACGAAACATTTTCATTTGGAGCAGTTTGATCATTTGTTGAGACCTGTTCAGTGCCTGCATTTGTTTGATCAGATGATTTACCCTTATTCATGAAAAACCAAACTAACGCTACGAGACAAATTATCCCCAGAATTGAAAATATTATTGTTTTACCGTTCTTACTTTTTTCAGGCTGGCTGACCGGGATAGCTCCTACACTTGTTGAAGCTGGAGCGGCAGTCTGTGCTGTCTTTGAAAGGTCGAATTTCTTTTTAGGCTCATCCATTTCTTTTTTTTCATCAACCACTGGTGCAGGAGTTGAAGCTTTAGAAAGATCAAACTTTTTCTTAGGTTCATCGTTGCTTTTTAAATCACCTCCTGAAGGAGATGAATCACTTGACTTTGAGAGATCAAACCGAGACTTAGGTTTTTCTTCTCCGCTTTTATTTAGGTCTATAGCCATTTTAAAAATATTTTTATATGAATTACGTGTACATATCAACCAAAACTCCTAAACTACCAACAGATGGTCTTCCCATGGCTTCAAATTCCCATGTATCACCAGATCTGTACAGCCTGCCAAATTCAAGAGCATCCTCGGTAGTGAATTTTTCCTTCAGGTTATATTTAAGCAGTTCCTCTTCCGTATCCTGATTATATATCCGGATGTAGCAATTGCTTACCTGACCAAAATTTAAATTAAGGGTGCGACGATCTTTT
>JBBRHJ010000058.1:0-15810 GCA_038222885.1 Bacteroidales bacterium
TCATAATTGTTTAATTTATAGTATTAGTCATTATACAAGTTATATGTGTCTGATAAATTGAATTTTATATTTTAAGAAAAAAGAATAGCAACACGGATTAAGCGGATTGAGCGGATATTCGCTGATTTAAATTTCAAAAACAGATTCAAAACGGATTTATCCCCGAAAAATCGGGGAAGATTTAAGAACAAACTCTTAATCATTTCGACTTGCCGAAATTCTAATCCGTTTTAAAATCCGCTAAATCAGCGAAAATCAGCGTTCTATTATCTTCATAACATTCTAACTTATATAAACTCTATTGTTTTCTTAATATTACATTTTCAATTGAATATAACAAAACCTTAATTTCTAAATTTGAATTCAAAATATGCGTAACAAAGATATCAGAACCTGGGTTTTTTATGCAGTCATGCTGTTAGTATTTGTCGTTTCCTCATTCATTCTTTTTGAGAAATCGGTTAAATTTGATGTGTTCGATTCTTTACATAATACTGCTAAACCTTTGATTTCAGACAATTTTACTGTTTTTAAATCATCGGTTTTGCACAACTTGGTCGAGCCAGCCGCCATGCTTTTGTTACAAATTATAGCCATCTTGTTGGTATCAAGGCTTTTTGGTTTTATCTTTGTCAAGTTAGGTCAACCTACAGTTATCGGTGAAATTTTGGCTGGTATTGTACTAGGACCATCGCTTTTAGGCTATTTCTCCCCTGATACTTTTAATTTTCTATTCTCCCCCGAATCACTTTCCAATATCTATATATTAAGTCAAGTTGGTTTGGTGCTTTTCATGTACACAATAGGGATGGAGCTCGATTTGAGTGCTTTAAAAAACAAAATGGGCGTAACTTATGTGATTAGTCATGCCAGTATTGTAATTCCTTATTTTTTGGGGATGTTGTTGGCCTATTTTATTTATCAGGAATTTGCGTCAACTTATACTGATTTTTTGTCATTTGCATTATTTATTGGCATCTCAATGAGTATCACGGCTTTTCCTGTGTTGGCACGCATCGTGCAAGAGAAAGGACTTACCAAGTCGCACTTGGGAACTATTTCGATAGCCAGTGCAGCTTTCAACGACGTAACAGCATGGTGTATTTTGGCAGCGGTTATCGCCATTTCAAAAACCGGAAGTTTTGTCAGTTCTCTCTACAATATTGGATTTTCCATTGCCTATGTTGTGCTGATGTTTGTGGTGGTTAAACCCTTCCTGAAACGCATAGGCGAAATCTATAAAAACAGCGAAGTAGTAACCAAAAGCGTTTTTGCCTTTTTGTTATTGATACTTATTGGTTCGGCTTATATCACTCAGCTTATAGGAATTCACGCCCTTTTCGGAGCATTTTTAGCCGGTGTTATTATGCCACCACTTCCTGCTTTCCGTAAGTTGATAGTAGATAAAATTGAGGATGTTTCGCTTACCTTATTACTTCCCTTGTTCTTCGTATACACTGGTTTACGTACCGAAATCGGATTGCTCAATACTCCTTATTTGTGGACAATTGCTGGTATTTTTGTGTTGGTAGCTGTCGTGGGCAAGTTTGTTGGAAGTGCATTTTCGGCCAAGATTTTAGGCGAAAACTGGAAAGATAGTTTGTCCATTGGTATTTTGATGAACACCCGTGGATTGATGGAACTTATCGTGTTGAATATCGGCTACGAAATGGGTATTTTGCCTCCACTCATTTTTGTGATGTTAGTGATAATGGCCTTGGTAACAACTTTTATGACTACACCCGCACTTTCACTTATCAATAAATTATTTCCTGAAAAGAGTATTGAAATTGAACATGAGTTGCAAAAATCATTGGGTATTTTCAAAGCCCTCATTGCTTTGGGTAATCCTGAGAATGGGAAAACGCTACTCAATGTTGCCAAAACAGTTCTTGATGGAGCAAAAAACAGTCTATCTGTAACGGTTCTTCACATTACACACGGAACTGATGTTAACCCAATTTACGGGGAACAATACGCAGTGGATAGTTTTAAACAAATAAATGCCGAAGCAGCTCGACTCAATATTCCTATTGAAACTGATTATAAAATAACTGATAATATCGAACATGGAATTGTAAAGCATGCAAACTACAATAACTTCGATTTTCTATTAGTGGGCGCGGGTCTAACACTTTCGGGAATCCCATTTTTAAAGGAGAATAATTTTAGTTTTAAATCTAAGATACTCAATACCATACTCAAAAGAGTGACTAAAACCCAAGTTATTTTTTATCCAGGAACTTTGATTAAGGATAAAACTAAGTATTTTATTGAAAATAGTCAATGTAGCGTTGGAGTTTTTGTGAATCATGGGTTCAGTACGATTAACACAACGCTAATTCTGCTACATGCCGAGACTGATAGCTTTTTACTCCGATATGCTCGGAGATTACTCCGCAACAATAGCGATGTGAGTATATTTCTGATGGATATGAATGGAATAATAGCATCCAATAAAACGCTGAGTAAAGCGGTTGATGACCTTAAAAGTGCGTACCCTAATTCAGTGAAAACACTAAAAAGCAGCAAGAATAATGCAAGCCTTATTTCAAAGTTTAGTTTCATGATGATAAGTTATCCTACTTGGAATATCCTCTCCGAATCGGAAAACAGGGAGTTGGCAAGCATACCATCAACGCTCATTATCAATAAAAGACCGAGTCGATTCAAAAAAACGGAAGAGAATGGATTCGTTCAGACCGAATTTGATTATTCAGAAGTGTAGGGGAGGAAGAAGGAAAAGGAAAAGGCAAAGGAAAAGGAAAAGGCAAAGGCAAAGGAAAAGGAATAGGCACAGGCAATATATTAGGCTTAGGCGAAGGCTGAGAAGAATTTAGGATTTGCTATTTTAGAAAAGAAAAAATTGATAACCCAATATGCCAATATGACAATGTGTGAATAACGCGAAGCAAATGGAGATTACGAAATCCCGACTTTTGCGGGATAACTCTTTCAAAAAATTACGCGAAGCAAATAACAACTATTTCCAAATTTAAATACTGCGTCTTATTTCCCCTTAGGGGTTAGGGGCAGGATTACTCTATGAACAAAGAACTAACATTCGATTGCAGTTGGCCAGGAAATGATGCCCTGATGCTCAAATATCACGATGAAGAGTGGGGTGTGCCTTTGCACGACGATAAAAAGCTGTTTGAGTTTCTGATTTTGGATGCTTTTCAGGCGGGCTTGAGTTGGCGTACTATTTTGCATAAAAGAGAAAATTTCAGAAGAGCCTTTGACAATTACGATATTCAGAAAATTGCACAATACGATGAACATAAGATTCAAGCACTAATGAGCGACAGTTCTATTATCCGAAATCAGTTGAAAATTAGAGCAACCATTCAGAATGCCAACTCATTTTTAAAAATTCAAGCTCAATACGGAACATTCGACAAGTATATTTGGCAATTTACAGCTGGAGAAACCATCATCAATGAATTTAGAATTATGTCTGAAATACCTTGTAAATCAGCTGAATCAGAGACAATGAGCAAAGCATTACTCAAACAAGGTTTCAAATTCGTTGGCGCTACCATCTGTTATTCGTTTATGCAGGCTACTGGCATGGTCAACGACCATATTATCACTTGCCATCGACATGAATTGTGCAAGTGATTAATTTCAAAGGATAGTTTGTTTGCATTGTTGCCATTATCGGCTATATATTTTAAACTCCTAAAAAGAATCTCTTTTATCTAAAAAAGAAAAAAAGCCTCTGAGATTTAATCTATTAGAATTATCTTTGTAAGGAAACAACAAAAAAGGCAACACTTTTTCGATGCAATCCAGAAAACTATCCCTCCTATTTATTGGTATTTTACTTTCCAATTCTTTCATTTTTGCCCGTGATCCACAGCAGATTACGGCTGTTTCCGATACCATAAAATCCATTTATTTGCCTCCACTTCGGAAAGTTGCTGCCGATTCTGTGATTAATTATGGAAAATTATTTTTGAATACCCCTTACCGCTATGGATCTTGCGGAACCTCTAATTTCGACTGTTCCGGATTTACTTCCCATGTTTTTAGAAATTTTGGATATAATTTGAATCGATCATCTGCTCAACAAGCCGAACAATTCCCAAGCATTAATAAAGCCGAAGTTAAACCTGGCGACCTTGTTTTCTTTAATGGTCGCAGTCGCAATGGTCGGGTTGGCCATGTTGGCATCGTTGTGGAAACTCATCAGGGTGGTGATTTTGATTTTATCCATGCGTCAGTTTCCGATGGAGTCATAGTAAGTAATTCCAATGAAAATTATTATCAACGTAGATATGTAAGAGCTTCACGTGTGTTACTTTCGGATTCTCTTATGCAAGAAGCTTTTGCGTCAAAACCAGCGGAAAGAGAAGAATTTGTAAGCTTAACCCCAGCTCAGAAGATTAAAAAAACTATTCCAGCGGTTTATCATTCCGTAAAATCAGGTGAAAATCTAACTCTGATTGCTAAGCAATATGGCATGACGGTGGCCGAACTGAAAGATAAAAATAATCTTAAAAAGAATAAAATCAATACCAAGCAACGATTGATGATTAAAGAGGCTGAACAATTCAGCATCATGGAACCTATAACGGCTCAAAGTTTAGTTCGTACTAATAAGGATTCATTGACAAAAGTAGAGAATAACACCCTAGCGGAAAATAAGGTTTCAACTCCTACCAAGCATTTGATAAAAAAAGGCGAAACATTGTTCTCAATTGCTCAGTTGTACAAAATTGACATCGACGAATTAAAGAAACTCAATAAGCTCACCGATTCCAAAATTATTCCTGGAAAAGAACTTGTATTGCTTACTGAAACCAATACTTTGTTAGTTGAAAATGTAGTTAAAAGTACAGTAAGTACTGTAGCGAAAAATGACGATAAGAAAGTGAAAGTTGACACCGAAGCTCCGAATCTAGTTGCAAAACACAGGGTTAGCAAAGGTGAGAATTTAGGATCTATAGCTAAAAAATACAATCTTTCAGTTGAGCAGCTCAAATCGCTCAATCAAATAACCAATAACAAAATAATGGTTGGTCAAGTGCTGAAATTAGAGTCAGAACAACTTGCCTTTGCCGAAACGAGTACTTCTACAAAACCAGTTTCACAAACCCAAAAAGAGCCAAAAGAACTGACCAACCACCAAGTAACCAATGGCGAATCACTTTACAGCATTGCTAAAAAATATAAAGTAAAAGTTGATGAACTCATTGAATACAACCAATTATCAAGTTCAAACTTACAAAAAGGACAACATATTCGTATTCCAAAAATATAGAAATACATAATATCGTACAACTTGTTTTGACAATCATATTTGTTAAATCCTCAAATTTCATATAGAAGGAATAAAATTCTACTTATAAGGGAATTACAAGCATTGATTTTATTATCAACACATTATTATAAGAAAACTGCAGCATTTTATTGCTGCAGTTTTTTTTTGTAACATATTCTTAATGCTTTTTACACAGAACTATAACCTGAACGGAATAAGAATGTAACATTACACATCTACTTTTGCATCAAATTAATAATGGAAAAGAAAAATCCTAAAGTAAAGGTTTTTGTGGAATGAATTATAGAAACATTTTTTTGATCAAAAAGCGCTCAACATTACAACTAAATGATATAATGTTGATAATAGCATTTAGTATTTTATTTTTAATAGTATCCACTTCATTAGCTTCTGCTCAGAATGGTTCAATAAAGGGTAAAATTTCAGATATATATGACAATGAATCACTTATAGGAGCGTCGGTAATGATTCAAGGTTCAACAGTTGGAAGCGCATCGGACTTTGATGGCAATTATTCTATCGCGAATGTAAAGCCTGGTACCTATACTCTTATCTCAAGTTATATTTCGTACAAACCACTTACAAAACAAAAAGTAATTGTAGAGGCTGGAAAAGAAACTGTGATTGACATACAATTAGAGTCGGCTAACATTAGTCTGAAAGAAGTAGAGCTTGTAGCTAAATCCAATAGAGCTAACGAAAACATTTTGTTGCTGGAGCAAAAACAATCATTAATTGCAACTCAGGCTGTAGGAGCAAAGGAAATGTCGCGGAAAGGAATCAGTAACGCTGAAGCAGCCGTAGTACAAGTTTCTGGCGTATCAAAACAGGATGGAGTTAAAAATGTATTTGTTAGAGGTCTTGGCGATCGGTATAATTACACCTCACTTAATGGATTTCCTATTCCTTCGGAAGATCCAGAATATAAGAATATTTCACTCGATTTTTTTGGCTCGGATGTTATTCAGAATATTGCTGTGAAAAAAGTATTTTCAAGTACTAATTACAGCGATGTTGGTGGAGCAGTTATAGACATTTCGTCGAAGGAACTGATAGGAGACAAAGAATTGAATATAGATCTTTCAGCTGGAGTCAATGCTCAAACTTACGGTTCAGATTTTATGCAGGCCGATGGCGTAAATTACCTTGGGATTTCAACCAATAATCAACCGGGGAAAGGAAATTATAAAACCGTTTACAATTATGGTAATAGTCTTGATCCACACAGTGTAGGTTTACCGTTGAACAATAGTTATGGATTTTCAGGAGGGAAAAGCTATAAAATAGGTCAGAATAGTAATCTACTTTCGTTCTATCTGGTTGGTTCATACAGTACAAGCTATTCGCACACAACCGAAAAGATTTACGACACTACTACCAAAGGCGATTTAATAAAAGACCTTGTTGGAGAAAAATCGTCACAAAATATCAATCAACTATTGTTGGGGAATGTAAATTATATGATCAATCGCAAACATCAGGTCAATTATAATTTTATGTTGGTACACGATAATAGTCAGTATGTTGGCAATTATACGGGGTCAGCTTCAGAATTCGTATCAAGTTTACAACCAGATGCATACGAAAATCAAGGTTTCCTTTTGCGTCAACAAACCAACGACAATACTTTAATGGTCAATCAGTTGATGACTAATTTTAAATTGAATGAAAAAACCAAACTTGAAGCAGGAGTTTCTTATAATTTGGTGAAAGGGACTGAACCAGACCGACGAGTAAATAAATTGTTCCGAAAAAATGAAACCGATTATCAGCTACTTGCAGGTGATGGTTCTCACGGTAGAAATTTCACACAGCTAATCGAGAATGATTTTAACGCTAAATTAGGCTTCACTTACGAGCTACCTAAAAAGTTTAAGAACGACATTTCATCTGTTAGTATTGTGTATACTGGTCGTTTTAGTTTTGATAATTTTGAAGCTTCTGAGTACAGTATGGTGGTAACAGGTTTATCAGCCGTTTCTTCTATTGCCGACTTAAAATTGGACAGTTGGTTGAATCAAGAAAATTACGATAAAAAGGATTTTCTGGGATATGTGCGCATCAGTAATTATCAGGTAAGTAAATATATCAATTCGGCTTATACTGGTTTGGATTATCAAGTATCGACAAAGTTCACAGGAAATATTGGGTTGAGAGCCGACCAAGTAAATTTAAGTATTGATTATCATGTTCAGGGTGGATTTAATGGAGATGGAACGCAAACTTTAAATCATTTTTACCTATTACCAAGTGCAAACCTGAAATACAATTTAAACGATAAAAATACAGTTCGTCTCGGATTAAGCAAAACATACACCTTACCACAATCGAAAGAAATTTCACCTTACCAGTATCTTGGATTAAGTTTTTCCAGTCAGGGAAATCAAGATTTACAACCATCCGATAATTACAATGCTGATTTAAAATGGGATTTCTACTTAAGTTCTTCGGAGTTAATTTCATTCAATGGATTTTATAAGTACATTAAAAACCCTATTGCACGTGCTTACGAAGCCAATGGTGCTGGGTATTTCACTTACGACAATATAAGCGATCATGCTACTATTACCGGTATCGAAATGGAAATACGTAAGAATATTTTCAACAAAGTAAATACCGACATTGAAAAAATAAATAAATTATCTTTTGGCTTAAATGCTTCGTATATTTACTCTACTATGTTGGTGGAAGTGCCTGGTAGTGCCAGCAAAATTTCCGGATTAGAAGGTGCCGCTCCCTATATCGTGAATTTCGATCTTTCTTATGAGTATTCTCACAAAAACTTAGTAATTGTCAACTCGCTGGTATTAAATTATTTAAGCGACAGGATTTATACAATTGGATTGGGCGGCTTCGAGGATGTAGTTGAGAAAAGTATGCCTACCCTTAATTATGTATCATCGTTCAAATTGAACAAACATATAGATTTAAAACTAAAAGCAAAAAACATTTTAGATTCAGCATTCGAATTAACCCGTAATGCAAGCGATGGCAGTGGAAATAAAACACTGAATAGTTATAAGAAAGGAATGGACATCAGCCTAGGCCTTAGCTATAATTTTAATTAACAATACATTTAAACAAAACAAATCATTAATTATCAATTAATTATCAACAAAAATGAAAAAACAATTTTTTAATATAATTGCTATTGTAGCAATTTTATTTTCAATGACAATGGTTTCGTGTAAGGGCAATGACCCTGAAGTAAAAACAGGTGTAGATGCTCTTATTGAACAAGGAGTTTTAACTGGTGATCTTGATCATGAAGTTACGTTGGATGCAACAGTGACATACAAACTAACTGGTACATTTGCAGTAAATGCAGGTGGTATCATAAATATTCCTGCTGGAACAACAATTAAAGCATCTGAAGGCTTTGGAAGTTATATAATTGT
The DNA here is from genome assembly GCA_038222885.1 of Bacteroidales bacterium. Classification (GTDB taxonomy): domain Bacteria; phylum Bacteroidota; class Bacteroidia; order Bacteroidales; family Paludibacteraceae; genus Paludibacter. The sequence continues at coordinate 8,686 of JBBRHJ010000058.1, forward strand.
GAATCAAGGAGCTAAAATCAATGTTAACGGAACTGCTGCAAAACCAGTTATTATGACTTCGGATGATGCAAATGCAGGAATGGCTTCAGGATATTGGGGAGGTTTAATTATCAACGGTAAAGCAAAGATTTCTGGTGAAGCAGGTGTTGTTAAAACTGCTTCGTGCGAAATGAACGCAAAGTATACTTATGGTGGCAATGACGATGCTGATAATTCAGGTTCCATTACTTACTTAATGATTAAATATGCAGGTGCACGTTCCAGTGCCGAAGTTGAACACAATGGTTTAACATTGGATGCGGTAGGTAGCGGAACAAAAATTGAGAATGTTTATATCCTCAAAAGTGCTGATGATGGTGTTGAGTGTTTTGGTGGAACAGTAGCATTAAAAAACTTCCTAGTAGTAAATTCTGACGATGATTGTTTCGATAATACTCAGGGCTACCGGGGTGCATGGACTAATATGTACGGTATTTGGTAAAAAGGCTATACCAGTACTGAATCTGATCCTCGTGGCGTGGAAAGTGATGGAAATTTCGATGGTAAAACTCCAACAGATATGAATCAAACAGATTTTACAATTTCCAACATGACCATTGATTTGAAATTAGATTACAATACTGCAAGTCAAACAACTTTTATGCAGGACATTATCAAAATACGTCGAGGAGCAAAAGTAAATGTTAGCAATTCACTTGTTAAAGGTACCGGAGCAACACAAGATTTAGTTGACTGTACCGATAGCAAAGGAGATGCAGCAGCTGGAACAGTCATTGCTCTGACAAACTCATTAACCAACGCATTTACAGGTTCAGCATCAAAAGCAGGTGCAAATGCTGCCTCAATAACTGTGGGTGGAGTCAATGCCGGATGTTCATCAAGTTTATTCGCTTGGACTGGGTATACTGCTTTTTAATGAAGAGATTCAATTCTTTATAGACTTGAAAGGCATTTCAGCACTCTGAAATGCCTTTCGTTTCTAAATTTTCATTTTGACGCGTTATTGTATCTAACAAGATTTCAATTGTAACACATATTAAATTTAATCATCTCAAACTCAAATGGTATAAATGTTGTAGTGATATTCATATCTTTGTTGAATAATGGGTCTAATTTATACTGACTTCTTATAGTAAAAACAGTGTTAATATTGTTTTTACAGTAAATATCAAATGCCACATTGCTAAACATTTATTATATGATGATTACAATTATAGTTGAACAAAATTCCATTTAATAATTTTATAAATATGAAAAAAGTATTATTATCAATTTCGATGATACTGTTAGTATTATCATCAATAAATGCACAAAAACTTCCCGGAAACATTGTGTTAAGCAATGGAATGTATTTCTCTGATGCTACGCAGACAACACTGTACAGTGGCGAATACAAAGAGTTTTTCGATAATGGGGCTTTAAAGGTGGAAATGAATATCAAGAATGGGAAACCTGAAGGTGCTTATATCATATATTTTCCCAACGGGAAACCAAATGAAGTTCGTTCGTATCGTAATGGAGAGTTTCATGGTGTATGGCGTACTTACAACGAAGCTGGCATACTTATAGCTGAGGCCGAATACAAGAATGACAATAAGTCTGGTACGTGGCATGTGTGGGATGATTCTGGTATTATGCGATACGAAATGCAATATACTGATGGAAAAAAATCAGGAACATGGTATATGTGGGACGAAAAAGGTAAATTGATTTCCGAAAAAGTATATTGACAAGATTAATTCTTTGCCCTAATTTGTTTTTTTTGAAGCAAAGGCAAGACAAAGGCCTTTAATACTTCATATTATTGTATTTGTTTTGTAACAGTCTTGTAATATTTTAAGTGTTACTTTGCAGCATAAAATAATACAAACAAATAAATAAAATAGGTATGAAAAAGATTATGTTGTTATCGTTAGTTTCATTTCTTTTAGTTGCATCTCATATTTCAGCAGAACCAAAATCAACTGCAAACGCTTCAACCGTTATGTCAATAGCAAATAACTCTGTAAAAGGAATAGTACTTGACAAACTTACGAAAGAAACTCTTGCCGGAGCTGTTATTACTGCCAACAATCAGAAAGTGTATACCGATTTGGATGGTAATTTCTCAATATCAAATTTGTGTGGAATTAAATGCGAATTAAAAATCAGCATGATTTCGTATGAAGATCAAATTATTGATATTGACACAAATAACATTAAAAACCTAGAAATTAAACTTCAACAAAGATAGAAAGTTCACTAATAAAATCTGTTAGGCTATAATTTTAGTAGCAAAATCAGATTGCTAATCAGATAAACAAAGGTAAATCTTAATTGGGTTTACCTTTTTTCATTATCATCATTACTCCCATTCAGCTTCAAAATGTTATCAGTTTTTAAGACATTTCTAAAATACATGCTGGTAATGGTTTTCAGAAAAAAAAGAGTAATTTTGTCGTTCTAAATTTAGGAAATTTAAAATATTATATGGAAGTTGGAATTGGTTTTTGGATAGCATTTTTAGTATTTATTGTTATCATGCTGGCACTCGATTTACTGGTTTTTCACAAGAAAAATACCGAAGTAAAGGTCAAAGAAGCCTTGGCTTGGAGTGCTTTTTGGATAGCTTTGGCCTTGGTTTTCAATGCTGGTATTTATTATTTCTACGATCACACCAAAGCAATGGAGTTTTTCACGGCTTATTTGCTTGAAAAGTCATTGAGTGTCGATAATCTTTTTGTTTTCATTATGATATTCGGTTTTTTCAAGATACAACCTGAATATCAACATCGAATATTGTTTTGGGGTATATTTGGAGCATTAGTAATGCGAGCTGTGTTTATTTTTGCAGGAATTGCCCTCGTGTCACAGTTTGGATGGGTGATGTATGTGTTCGGTATATTTTTGGTATACACAGGAATACATATTTTAGTTGACAAAAAAGAAGCAGAAGATTTTGATCCGAACAAGAATATTGTCATTCGTGTATTCAGGAAGTTAATGCCCGTAACTGACGATATGACAAACCACGTTTTCTTTGTACGCAAGAATAAAATTCTCTATGCAACTCCGTTCTTTATCGTTTTACTTTTTATCGAAGCTTCTGACCTGATTTTCGCTGTGGACTCTATTCCAGCTGTGCTTTCTGTATCAAAAGATACTTTTATAGTATTCACGTCCAACATCTTTGCGATTTTAGGGCTGCGTTCGCTGTATTTTGCTTTGAGCGGTGTGATGCAGTACTTCTACTATTTAAAATACGCCTTGTCAGGAATCCTTTCGTTCATCGGTATTAAAATGTGTATCAACGAGTTTAGTCAGGAATTTGGTTACAATTTCCACATTTCGAACTTTGCATCATTAGCTGTAATTCTAATGTCGCTGTTAATTGCGATCCTTTTTTCGGTTTATCGCAAGGATAAAAAACAGCTTGTACAATAGTTATTGAACTGTATAAATAGTGTTTTAATTTTATATTGATGGTATTTTTTAACTACCGACATATTGTTTCCATTTTTCTGTTGTGGGTGTTTCTATTTCCCGTGATAGTTAAAATCGAACATCATCATGAACCTAAAGTACAGAATTTAAAACACGAATTTGGCATCCAATCACAAGAGGATAATTGTGCAATCTGTGTTTATGAATTTTCGAATTTTTCTAATCAATTTGATACTTTTGTTCAAACGCAAAAGATTCATTTCAACACCTTGTTATGTAATTGTATCACATGCTTTTACAGCAATATTTCACTTCTTCTCAACTCATTACGAGCACCTCCGTCACTATCTTTATTTATTGAAAATAACTTGTAATAGTTAAGCTTTCATTGCTTGATATTATTCTTGTTAATATTATAACAAAATAAGTTATAATGCTTTCCACAGCAATAATATCTGCTATTAAAAACATTGTATCAATATTCTATTTTAAACTCGATAACGATATGCAAAAAAATATTTTTCTTCTCTTTCTTGTAATAATTCTCACTCAATCTTTGTACTCTCAATCTTCCATTTCTGGTAAAATTACTGACCAACAGAACACGCCATTAATTGCTGCAAATATTTATATATCAGATCTTAACAAAGGAACTACTTCTGATAAGAATGGCTATTTTGAGTTATCTGATTTACCTTTGGGCAAAATTAGAATTCAATTCTCATATATTGGCTACACAAGCCGAATAGAGATAATTAATTTATCATCAAAACAGCAAACTATAAATATTGAACTGCGACAATCGGCCATCGAAGCAGAGGAAATTGTTGTAACGGGCGGCTACAATGCCACTCAACATAATACTGCTGTAAAAATTGATGTGTTGAAACTTAATAATTCTAACACTCAAAGTAGCAGCAATTTGATGGAAATACTGACGAAAGTGCCAGGAGTGGATATGATTTCGAAAGGTAACGGAGTTGCAAAACCTGTTATTAGAGGCTTATCGCTCAATGATGTATTGGTGCTTAACAATGGAGTTCGATTAGAAAACTATCAATTTTCGGCCCACCATCCTTTGGGTGTTGACGAATTTGGGATAGAAACAGTGGAAATTATCAAAGGGCCTGCGTCCTTGTTATATGGTTCGGATGCTATTGGTGGTGTCATTAATTTCCTGAAAGAAAAACCTGCAGAAGTGGGAACTATAAAAGGAGACTATGGCATGCAACTATTTTCAAATTCGTTGGGCATGATGCATAATTTGGGTATAAAAGGAGCTGGAAAAAACTTGTACGGAGGGCTGAGATTTGGCAACACTAACCAATCGGATTACCTCCAAGGTGGTGGCGAATTTGTTCCTAACACACGTTTTTATGGGAATTCTCTTAAAATGTCAACTGGATACAATAATAGCAAAATGTCGCTCAACTTTTTTTACGATTACAGCAAATACAAAGTTGGATTGGCCGAGGAAGAGGCCATTGATTATATTAAAGCCCAAGGTCGGGGGCGAGATTTTGAGGTTTTTTATATGCCTTTAAATAATCAAATGCTATCAATGCGTAACAAAATTTTTCTGAATAAATTCAAATTAGAAATAAATGCAGCTTACCAAAATGCGAGTTTAATCCACTTTGAAGGATTGAATGATATTGCAATTGATATGAATTTGCAAACTTATACTTACGAAACTAGGCTGTATTTCCCTTCCACCAATAAGTCGGAATATATAGTTGGACTTCAGGGTTTACATCAGATGAATAAAAACAATAATAATCGTGAAATTATATTACTCCCAGATGCACTAACTGATAATTATTCGGCTTTTGGTTTGGTTCAATATAGCTTATGGGGAAGGTTAAAAATACAGGCGGGTATTCGATATGATGATAAACAGATTGTTACCGATGCAGTAAACCTGCCTACCGAAAGCAATTATAGGCCAGCATTAAGTAAATATTTCGGTAGTTTCAGTGGCTCATTGGGTGCTACTTTTACAGCAACAGAGAATTTGTTTCTGAAATTCAATTTTGCATCTGCCTTCCGAAATCCAACACTTTCGGAGTTAACTTCCAATGGATTACACGAAACAATATATGAAATAGGCAATCAGTCTTTAATGCCCGAAAAAGCTTATGAAACTGATATTAGTATTCATTATCACACCGATAATATAACCTTTGATGTGGCGGCATTTAATAACCAGTTGAAACAATATATTTACCTTTCGCCCACGGCTAATTCAACAAATGAAGGTGTTCGGATTTATGAATACAGACAAACCGATGCTCACTTGTATGGATTTGAGGCTGGATTTCACGTGCATCCTCAAAACTATGAGTGGCTGCATTTCGAAACTACTTTCTCTAGTGTTGTTGGGAAAAACAATGCAGGTGGTTATTTGCCATTTATACCGGCCAATAAAATCAATAGCGAATGTAGAGTAGAAAAACACAAACTAGGCATACTATATAACCCTTTTTTCAAATTGAGCATGACAACAGCGTTGGCACAAAATTCACCGGCATTGGACGAAGCTGAGACCGATGCATACAGTTTGTTTAATATTGGTCTTGGAAGTAATATCCAGTTGTTTAAACACTTAGTCTCACTCGGATTAAGTGCAAACAATCTGTTCGATAAGAAATATGTTGATCATTTGTCAACTTTGAAAGAAGTAAATTATTTCAATCCTGGACGGAATATTAGTCTCAGCTTAAAGATTCCATTTGGAATTCAGAAAAGTCAATACAAAAAGTAAATAGATAAAAAATGGAGTGATGGATTTTATTTTTTCAATGAAAATGAAAAAGTAAGTCCGCCTCCGTTTTTATTAGACACTTTAATTTTGCCTCCGTGAAACTCTACTGCATTTTTGACGATTGCCAATCCTAATCCCGTACCGCCTGTTTTGCGTGATCGACCTTTATCCACCCTATAGAACCGCTCAAATAAGTAGGGTAAATGCTCATTTCGAACCCCACAACCCGTATCAGAGTATTCAAAATAATAGAACTTAGCATCTTCGGAAATAAGTAGAATATTAATTAAGATGTTTTCACCTGCATAGGCAAAACTATTGTCCAATAAATTACGGAAAATAGAGTAAAGCAATAATGAATTGGCTCTTAGCCAAATTTCATCACCCAAATTTGAGTTGATTTGTATGTTTTTTTGTTGTAATTTCAGCTCAACATCTTCTACCACATGTTCCACAATTTTATTCAGTTCAATCAATTCTTTTTTTACAGTACGTGGTGCATCGTTTAGTTGATTTAGCACTAATATATCTCCCAATAAATCAGTTAACCTGAGAGCCTGACTATGACTTCGATCAATGAAAAACTGTTTTCGTTCATTAGTAATATCGGGATTATTATGCAAGGTTTCCATATATCCTAAAATTGTACTTAGCGGAGTTTTCAATTCATGTGCTATTTGTTGGGTAAGTTGCCTTCGAAGTTGACTATCATGATCTAATTGTTCTTTTTGCATTTTTATTGTAAATCGGTTCGATGCATATAACATGATTACGATCAGGAAAAATGTAACTATCAACCAAAAATACAGAAACAAATTGTCGGCTGACAAAATATCTGAGATTCCTAAATCGTAAGGTATAGATGAACGAATATAAATATTTCCATACTTATTGGCATGATAATAATAGGAGGTTTTATTTGTTCTGGAAACTCTTAC
>JBBRHJ010000059.1:0-15599 GCA_038222885.1 Bacteroidales bacterium
TATCAATACCGGCTTTATCTACAATAGTTCCCATTGTAAAATCGTAGGCGGTTAACATACTGATTTTCTCGCCTCTTTTTTTCATTTCAAGGATTCGCTGAGTAGTTACTCTGCGGGTATTTTCGTTATGTATAGACATGAGTCGCTAGAATTTGATTTTCTTTCTAAAAAATTTTGTGCAAATATATGGATTATATTTGCAAAATGCAATTTGTATCTGTTCAGGAAAGCATATTCGTAGAACAATAAATGAATTTACTAATCATTAGTCAAATTCATTATTTTTAGATTCGTATTTAGCTGTTTTGATTCATTTTTCGGTTTTTTAAGCTTATCTTTGCAATCCGAAATTCAAATGAATTTGAAGAGTTTGAAATTTGAAGAATTTGGGACTTGCAAAAGTCCTGCCATGGCAGGTGTCGATTACTCCATTTACTAAATTCTTTTACTTCGACTAAGTTCTATCAATTCAATTAGTTTCTTTAACTTCAACAAAGTTCTTTAACTTCCGTTTAGCTGTTTACTTGTCAAATTGTTTACGTTTTTAAAATTTTACTATGAAAGACAAAAATGGACTTTTTAATAATTCTGATATCTTTTCACATATCATTTCATTAAAATATATACCACGCTGGATAGTTTTAATCATTGATATTCTCGCCTGTTCGGTTGCTTATGTCATTGCATCTTATTTTACCGAACATCTACTCGTCAGAGATTTTGGAATCAGATTCATTGATTATCATCAACGAATTTTGATTGTTATCGCCTTCCAAACGTTCTTTTTCTGGCTATTTCACACCTACTCAGGAGTTTTACGCTATTCAGGTTATGTGGATGCCATGAAACTATTATTTGCTGTACTTGGCACTGTTATCAGCATATCAGTGATTAACTTTTTATACGCTTATTTAGGTAATGGATTAATGTTTTACTATATTGGATTGTTAATATATGGTGTTATTTCATTCTTTTTACTTTTTCTAATCAGACTCCTTGTAAAAACTATGTTTGATTTACTTTCACGCAGTATTGGTAAAATTATTCCTGTAATGATTTACGGTACAAATGCTGCCGCGGTAGGTATTGCCAAAATGTTACGTTCTGAACAAGGAGAAGACAAATATAATTTAGTGGGTTTTATAGAAGATAACAAAAACTCTTCTGCGCGATTCATAATGGGAGTGAAAGTTTATTTTTTAAATGACCGCACAATTGAAAGAGTTATATCTAAAAAAGCTCGTTCTATTATAGTATCTCCTGCGAAAATGAAACAAACTGAGCCAATTGTCGATTTAGATATTTTCTTAAACAATAATTTGTCCATACTAACATTTCCACCAATGGGTGTTTGGAATGGAGATATGCCCAATATCAGACAAATAAAATCAATACAAATAGAGGATTTACTGGAACGTCCAACCATTAACATTCTCACCGAGAATATTGCTAATAGTCACCAATCAAAAGTAGTGTTGGTTACAGGAGCTGCGGGATCTATTGGTAGTCAAATTGTTCGTCAATTGATTAGCTATAATCCAAAACTAATTATTTTACTCGATCAAGCCGAAACTGCGATGCACGACATGCAGCTTGAACTTTCAAAAAAATATCCTGACAATAATTTTGTCTTTTTCTTAGGCGATGTTCGAAAAAAAGATCGAATGGAATATATGATGGATAATTTTCAACCTGATTTTATATACCATGCTGCTGCCTACAAGCATGTTCCGCTCATGGAGGATAATCCAGTAGAGAGTATTCAGACCAATGTGGTTGGAACTAAAAATATGGCTGATTTAGCTGTAAAATATATGGTTGAACGATTTGTAATGGTTTCGACCGATAAAGCAGTTAATCCCACGAATGTAATGGGAGCATCGAAAAGAATTGCAGAAATTTATGTTCAATCATTATTTAGAAAACTCAATGCTGAAAACAAAAATACCACTAAATTTATCACGACTCGTTTTGGTAATGTATTAGGTTCCAATGGATCTGTTATTCCACTATTCAAAAGTCAAATTGAAAAAGGTGGTCCAATTACAGTAACACATCCTGACATTATCCGGTATTTTATGACCATACCCGAAGCTTGTATGTTGGTACTCGAAGCAGGTGTGATGGGCAATGGCGGTGAAATATTCATTTTCGACATGGGTAATCCTGTGAAAATTGTATCATTGGCGCGTAAAATGATAAAATTGGCTGGATTTATTCCCGATGTGGACATCAAAATTGTATATACTGGTTTACGGCCTGGCGAGAAACTTTACGAAGAACTTTTGAATAATAAGGAGACAAACATCGAAACTCATAATCCTAAAATTACGATTGCAAAAGTGCAAGAGTATGACTTTGATGATATTTCAATCCAAATTGACGAGTTAATTGATGTCAGCTTTAACTCGAAAGATTTTCTAACTGTAGCACAAATGAAAAAAATAGTTCCTGAATTTAAAAGTAAAAACTCGCAATACGAACGATTAGATTTAAAATAAGTCTTTCATTTTCAATACATCTGTTTAAAATTACCATCAAATATATTTATGATTTCTGTTGAACAACTAACCGTTGAATTTGGTGGCTCACCGCTTTTCGATGAAATAAGTTTCTTAGTGAACGCCAAAGATAAAATTGCTTTGGTAGGTAAAAATGGAGCAGGAAAGACTACTTTACTGCGTATTTTTTCTGGCAAACAATCGCCTACCAAAGGCAGAATTACCGTCCCTAAAGACCTGACAATTGGATATTTGCCTCAGCACATGATCCACAACGAAGGGACAACGGTAATGCAAGAATCCGAGAAAGCTTTTGAGCATATTACAAGTTTGCAATCTGAGATTGAAGATTTGAATATTGAACTCACTCACCGAACCGACTACGAAAGTGAAGATTACCAAAGACTTCTGGATAAAATTACACATAGCAATGAATTATTACAGATTGTTGGCAATGGAAATTTTTATGGCGAAATAGAGAAAACACTATTGGGATTGGGATTTCTTCGTTCGGATTTCGAGCGACAATGTTCTGAATTTAGCGGAGGCTGGCGAATGCGTATTGAATTAGCCAAAATTCTGATGCTCCGTCCCGATGTTCTTCTGCTCGATGAACCTACCAATCACTTAGATATTGAATCGATTCAGTGGCTCGAAAGTTTTTTGATAACTGCCAATAGCGCTGTGATTCTGGTTTCTCACGACCGTGCTTTTATCGATGCGGTAACGGGCAGAACGATAGAAATTTCGTTAGGGAAAATTTATGATTACAATGTAAATTATTCCAAATACATAGATTTACGTAAGGAACGCCACGACCAACAAGTTAGAGCATACGAAAATCAACAAAAACTGATTCAGGAAACAGAAGATTTTATCGATCGTTTCAGGTATAAAGCTACCAAAGCTGTTCAAGTGCAATCGCGCGTCAAGCAGTTAGATAAACTGGTACGACTGGAAGTAGATATGGAGGATAATTCAAGGTTAAGCCTGAAATTTCCGCCTGCGGTTCACTCAGGTATTATTCCTGTAGAATTGGAACATCTTTCGAAAGCTTATGGCTCTCATATCATTCTCGATAATATTGGATTGATAATTAATAGAGGCGAAAAAGTGGCGTTTGTTGGGAAGAATGGCGAAGGCAAATCAACACTCGTTAAATGTATCATGGACCAGATTGAATACTCAGGCAAACTTAAACTCGGTCATAATGTCAAAATTGGCTATTTTGCACAAAATCAAGCTTCGATGCTTGACGAGTCAAAAACCGTATTTGAGACCATTGATTATGTGGCAGTTGGCGATATTCGGACAAAAATTCGGGATATTTTGGGTGCTTTTATGTTCGGTGGCGAAGCTTCTGATAAAAAAGTACAAGTGCTTTCGGGAGGCGAACGAAGTAGATTGGCCATGATTAGATTGCTATTGGAACCAGTAAATTTACTGATTCTCGATGAGCCAACCAACCACTTGGATATGAGATCAAAAGATGTGTTGAAAGAAGCAATTAAGGCATTTGATGGAACGGTTATCGTAGTTTCGCATGATAGGGAATTTTTAGATGGCTTGGTAACAAAAGTTTACGAATTTGCCAACAAAAAAGTACGAGAACATTTAGGAGGTATTTACGACTTTCTACAATATAAAAAGATGGATAGCCTTAAGGAATTAGAAATATCAAACTCCTTGAAAGCTGCAGTACAGAATGTAAATAAAGCAGATTCGGATAACAAATTGAGTTATGAAGCCCGCAAGGAACAAAGCAGAAAAATACGGAAAGCTGAAAAAAGTGTTGAAGAAATAGAAAAGATAATTGCAAATTACGAAGAAGAATTAGCGGGGATGAACAAGCAACTTGAATTGCCAGAATTTGCATCCGACAGTGATTTCATTCTGCTATACCAGAAAAAACAACGAGAACTTGAACATAAAATGTACGAATGGGAACTTTTAATTGAAGAGTTGGAAGGATTAACTGCCCCCTAACCCCATGAAGGGGGAATAAGACGCAGTATTGAAATGCATCTAATTAATTATAAGCCTACTACTCCATTCTTTCTATTTTTATCTTTAATCTTTTGTCTTTTATCTTTAATCTTTTTTTTCATGCCAAAACTATATCTCATACCTACAAGCTTAGGAGATGTTTCCTTTGATAAAATTTTACCGGATTATAATACCGCAATAATCTCCGCCATTAAACATTTTGTGGTGGAGGACGTTCGCACGGCACGTCGCTTTCTCAAAAAAGCAAATCCTGAAATTGTGATTGATGAACTTACATTCTTTGAGCTTAATCAGCATACTTTACCCGAGCAAATAAGTAGTTATTTGAAACCAATGCAACAAGGATACGATTTGGGAGTGATTTCAGAAGCTGGTTGTCCTGCCATTGCCGATCCAGGAGCTGAAGTAGTTGCCATGGCACAAGCCAATGATTTTCAAGTAGTTCCTTTAGTAGGTCCATCCTCCATTTTATTGGCATTGATGGCCTCAGGTTTTAACGGACAGAGCTTTGCCTTTGTTGGCTACTTGCCCATCCAACCCGCCGATAGAGCCAAAGCTTTAAAAAAATTAGAATCGAGAGCAATCAATGAACAACAATCACAAATTTTCATTGAAACACCTTATCGGAACTCTAAAATGTTGGAAGAAATACTAACTTCCTGCCAACCCACTACAAAACTCTGTATTGCAGCTGATATTACCTTAGAAAGAGAATTTATCAAAACAAAAACGATTCAAAATTGGAAAAAAAACAAACCCGATCTGAATAAACGTCCTTGCATTTTTATACTTTACAAATAGTTAGTGTTTTAGTAATTGTTTTTGAAATATAATCTGTTTTTTTATCATTTAAGAAAGTTTATCAATAAAACTGCACATATTCTATTTTTTTGAGCATTAACCTTAAAAAGATTCGTATATTTGTGTTATCAAAAAACATAAATCGTTACGCAATAATTGAAAATCTAAGATATGTACAAAAAGATAACACCCAACCCGCTGACTCTTAAATCCTTGATTGACTATTCGGTGAAAAACTTTGCCGATTCACCTTCAGTATCTTTCGTTGATGGTAGTCCTATCAGCTACAAAGAGTTAGGGATTCAGATAGATTTATTATCTGAAAAATTATTCTCATACGGTCTTAAGGAAGGTGATAAAGTAGCTTTATTTTCACAAAATATGCCCAATTGGGTAGTTGCCTATTTTGCAGTTGTCTCCAAAGGCTTGGTTATAGTGCCCATATTGCCGGACTTTTCGCGGGCTGAACTCGAAAATGTAATGACTCATTCTGAGGCCAAAGTTTTATTGCTGAGCGATAAATTGATACCGAAAGCCGAAGGTCTAGTCTTGCCTGATTTATTGCTAAAAATTTCAGTGGAAAGTTTACTCCCAGTCGGTGTAGAACCAGCCAATACTTTTCAAGTGCCAGATTTTAAAGCTGTTGAAGTTAAGGAAGAAGATATTGCGGCCATTATTTACACTTCAGGAACAACTGGGAGATCTAAAGGGGTTGTGCTTACTCATAAAAATATCTGTTTTGTGGCCATGCAATCTTATCCTTTTCAGCCCATCAATAACGATGACATATTTTTATCATTCCTTCCGCTTTCGCATACATACGAGAACTCAATCGGGCTGCTTTACCCTATGATGTACGGAGCATCGATATATTATCTTGAGAAGCCACCTACTGCTGCCACTCTGATGCCAGCCATGGCTAAAATTAGACCGACGATGATGTTATCGGTGCCATTGATCATGGAAAAAATTTATAGAAGTCAGATTCAGTCAAAATTTGCCAAAACAAGATTTACAAGATTACTTTACAATAATCCAGCATTTAGAATTCTCATACATAGAATAGCCGGTAAAAAACTCTATAAAACCTTTGGTGGCCGATTGAAATTCTTTGGTATTGGAGGTGCAAAACTCGATTCGAGGGTAGAACGATTTCTCAAAGAAGCCAAATTCCCTTATGCCATTGGTTATGGTCTTACTGAAACTGCGCCACTTCTGGCAGGTGCATCCCCTTGGCAAACAAGACTTCAATCTACCGGTTTTGCGGTGGAAGGAGTCCAATTAAAAATAGATGAACCAAACAAAAAAGGGGTGGGCGAAATCTGGGCAAAAGGACCCAACGTTATGCAAGGATATTATAAAAATCCCGAGGCAACAGCCGAAGTCTTGACTTCTGATGGTTGGTTTAAAACTGGTGATTTAGGTAAAATCAATAGCAAGAACAGACTTTATATCAAAGGAAGAAAGAAAACTACCATCATTGGTGCAAGTGGCGAAAACATATATCCCGAAGATATAGAATCAGTTATCAACAACAATCAGTATGTGGTTGAATCTTTGGTTGTAGAAGAAGAAGGTTATTTGGTAGCAAAAATAATTGTCGATTTAGAAGCAATCGAAAAGAATATTGAACATGTAAAAGAAGTTTTTGAGGAAAATAAAGAGAAATTTTTAGAGTGGAAAAATCATTTTACAAAAGAAATCAACTCAAAATTGAATAGAACTTCTCAAATAAAACGAGTGGATATAATGGATCAACCATTTGAAAAAACGGCCTCTCAAAAAATAAAGCGCTTCCTTTATACCAAAACGAATAACAAGAAGAAATAAATAGTTTTAGAAAAAAACAAAATCCCCCTCCACGATATCCATCTGGAGGGGGATTTTTATAATTAATGTCGGTATTATTTATGTGTCATTATATCCAATATCATTCGGTCAGTTTCTTGCATTCCATCACGTCCAATGCGTGTCAGATTCATGATAGTTTTATCCACATCATCATCGGTGATACCTTCTAAGGAACTAAGAACTTTATTATCCATAGCCATAAGTGCCGACAAAGTGGCGGTTGAAACTCCATTTGAAACCTTCAATGCACAACTTGGTTTTGCTCCATCACAAATGATTCCAGTGATATTTCCTATCATATTTTTTATAGCATAAGCCATTTGCGTACGCGAACCTCCCATTAGATAGGTAATACCACAAGCTGCTCCAGTAGTGGCTACTACAGCACCACACAATCCAGACAGTCGACCTAGACTTTGCTTGATATAAATAGCCATTAAGTGGCTTAACATAAGTGCTCTGATAAGTTCTTCATCTGACTTCCCAAGTTCCTCGGCAAACACAGTAACCGGAAGTGTAGCAGCAATTCCTTGATTTCCACTTCCCGAGTTGCTCATCACTGGAAACATGGCTCCACCCATGCGAGCATCACAGGCAGCAGCCGTAACCGAAAGCATCTTGGTAAACACATTATTCCCCAATTGCCCGTTAGCAAAGGTGTGTGAAAGCGAATGTCCATAATGTCCTTTCATTGATTCAGTAGCAGCAGCTTTGTTCAATTCGCTAGCCTCTTTTATAAAAGCAATCTCCTCCAACGGGCTTTCCAATGCAAAATCACACACTTTATTAAAGGAAAGATCCAGCAGGTTCTGTTCTGTTTCTGTTGCACTTTCATTTTCTAAATGTAAAATAATTTTCCCATTTTGCTCTAAGTGAGAAAATCGAGCATGTCCTTTACTTATAATTACCTTGGCTGAATTTAGGCCTCTTTTTACATCAACTTCGATATAGAGTTTTTCAGTAATATTATCCTGTAAAGTAACTGAAATACAATTAGTTTCAATAAGGCGTTTACCTTCTTCAACAATTTTGGGGCAAATATCTTTCAAGACCTCTAAACCATATTCTGATTTTCCCACCAAAACGCCCATAGCTATCGCAATAGGTAAGCCAACCATACCAGTTCCTGGAATGCCTACTCCCATTGAGTTCTTGAGTATATTGGCACTCAGTTTTAATTCAATTTTATCAGGAATTTCGCCTAATAATTCTCGCGCTTTAGCTACAGCCAATGCAACTGCACTCGGTTCAGTACAGCCAATAGCAGGAGTTACTTCCGCCTTGACTAAACTTACAATTTCATCTCTTTCCTGTTTGGTTAACATGGCTACTAATCAGTTATTTTGTTTTTTTCAAATTACATTCTCGCGAAGTGAAACTGTAATAAAGTCTGCCACAAAGATATTAAAAATTCAGGGTTTACAATCTAAATCACTAGCTTACTTTTTGATAATTGAGACTAAAACCAGATCAGTAATATTAAGAAACAAATTCATTGAGATAAACAAAACAATGGCATTGTATTTCACAACTTGAACATAATGGAAACGACCAACAAATAATTTGCTAGTCGTTTCCTTATATGCTGAAATTTATAATTTTTCTTATCCGTTCATCGAAACTAAAAATTCATCATTATTCTCAGTTCGTTCCATGCGGTCTTTGATAAATTCCATAGCTTCTGTCGAATTCATATCGGCTAAATGTCGACGTAAAATCCACATACGGTTCAAGGTATCTTTGTCGAGCAATAAATCATCTCTACGTGTACTCGAAGCCATAATGTCAACAGCAGGAAAAATACGTTTATTCGATAATTTTCTATCGAGTTGGAGTTCCATATTACCAGTACCCTTGAATTCTTCAAAAATCACTTCGTCCATTTTCGAACCAGTTTCAGTCAATGCTGTGGCAATAATGGTTAAGCTACCGCCATTTTCGATATTACGAGCTGCTCCAAAGAAACGTTTTGGTTTATGCAATGCATTGGCATCCACACCACCCGAAAGAATTTTTCCTGATGCAGGCGAAACTGTGTTATAAGCACGTGCAAGTCGAGTAATAGAGTCTAACAAAATCACAACATCCTGACCACATTCCACCATTCTTTTGGCTTTCTCATGAACCATAGATGCCACTTTTACATGACGTTCTGCTGGTTCGTCGAAAGTAGATGAAACTACCTCGGCTCTTACGCTTCTGGCCATATCGGTAACTTCTTCTGGTCTCTCATCTATCAGCAATACAATCATATATACTTCTGGATGATTGGCAGCAATCGCATTGGCAATTTCTTTAAGTAAAACTGTTTTTCCAGTTTTAGGTTGTGCTACAATAAGTCCACGTTGACCTTTACCAATGGGCGAAAATAAATCGACCATGCGTACCGAAAGGCTATCGTTTTTTCCTGTAGTCAAATTAAATTTCACATCAGGGAAAAGCGGTGTTAGGTGCTCGAAAGGAACTCTATCGCGTACATATTCCGGTGAACGACCGTTAATTTTATTGACTTTAATCAGTGGAAAGTACTTTTCACCTTCTTTTGGAGGACGAATTGTTCCATTAACTGTATCACCAGTTTTAAGTCCGAAAAGTTTTATTTGCGATTGTGAAACGTAAATATCATCTGGCGAAGCCAAATAATTATAATCTGCCGAACGAAGAAAACCATATCCATCCTGCATCATCTCGAGCGTACCATTTCCTTCGAGTATTCCGTCAAAGTCAAATTGTTTCTCTTGTTTATCGTTCCGTGGATTGAATTTATTTCGAGGGTTGTTAGGGTTGTTTCCGCTGTTAGTGTTGCTAGCGTTATTTCCGTTAGGTTTAGTGTGTCTTAAATCAATATTGACTGATTTAGGCTTCTCAGACTCTGTATTAGTAGATTCCGTGTTAACCACTTCTGCAACAATATTTTCAGCAGGTACAACATTTACTTCTTCCTCATTTACTACTACTTTTTCCTCAGGTTTTTCAAGTAATATTTTTTTTGTAGGTGCTGAAATTACGGGTAAAGCTGTGTTTGTTGTCTCAGCGACTAATTCTTTAGCAACAGTTTCAGCAACTTTCGCTACTGGTTTTTTAGGCTGTTTGGCTTTAGGGTTTTTTTTCTGGGCTTGCGCTGGCTTAGATTGTGTTGGAGCTACTTCTGTAATCTTGGAATTACTCTCAATAACTTCGGCTTTAGGAGCTTCAGCTTTGGGTGCTTCTTTTGGATTTTGTTGTGCAGATTTCGGATCTGAACTAACTTTTTCGTCAGTAGGACTAGCTGCCTTAATAATATCATTTTTCTTAACCGGTACTCTCAACCTTTTTTTACGGTCGACAATCGGTTTTTCAATGCTGGTTTTTCGTTGTGCATTAGAAACGGCTTGTTGGTCAAGAATATCATAGACCAATGAGTCTTTTTTAGTTGAATTAGAAACTTTTAGCCCTAATTCTGTTGCGATGTCTTTAAGTTCAGACAGTTCTTTCGCATTCAGTTGCAAAATGTTGAAGTTACTCATAGAATGATGAATAAACGTTTTTAGGTAATATCTCCGTTCTTCGGAAAATAACGTTTTTTGTGAATGTATTTATTGGTTGATTGTTTTGAACAATGACAGGATGTCATTATCTTGATAGAAAACATTGCAAAAGTACAAATAAAATTTGGAATTGCAAAAAATTAAAAAAGAATTTGGAAATTCGTTTAGTGTTTAGCGTTTTGTGTTCAGGATTAAAGAGTTTGGAATTTGGGATTTGAAATTTGTAAGAAAGAGAGAAAGATTAAAGAGTTTGGAATTTGAAATTCAGAAACTATGCCTACGCCTTTGCCTCAGCCTTCTTTTTGTCTCCTTGTCTACTATTTACTATTCCCAATCCCTAAATCGTAAATTGTCAAATAATAAATCCTTAGGCTGTCTTTATTTTATAACTCGTTGCTGTCTTGCCTTTTACAATGCTCGTAAGTTTCGACTTCAAAAGCTGACGGCGAATGGGAGAAACTTTGTCGGTAAAGAGATTACCTTCCAAATGATCATACTCATGTTGTATAACACGTGCCTTAAAACCTTCAAAAACCTCAGTTTTTTCTTCAAAATCGGATGTGAAGTATTTAATTTTAATTTTTGACGAACGTTGTACAGATTCGTGTATGCCAGGAATACTTAAACAACCTTCCTCAGCAGTCTCAGTATCATCACTAAATTCAAGCATTTGAGGATTAATCATCGCAATCTTGAAACTACCTAACTCAGGATCATCCTCCATCAATGGGACCAAATCAATCACCAACAAACGAATAGCCAAACCCACTTGAGGGGCAGCCAAGCCAACACCATCGGCTTTATACATGGTGTCAAACATATTATTAATCAATTCTTTAATGTTCGGGTAATCTTTATCAATGGGTTGTGCTACTTTGCGTAAAACTGAAGTGCCGTATGTATAAATCGGAAGAATCATTGTTATTTTTTGTTTTGAAATAATATCTTAATCTATTAATATAGACTTATTGAATATTCGATTGAAGAGTTTGAAATTTGAAAAGTTTGAAATTTGTAAGATAGTTAGTTAAGCATCTTTTACTTGTGAACTTTTTTCCACCCTTTTGAGCTTATAAATTCTGTAAGACTAAACTTCTTTCCTTTTCCTTAGCCTTTTCCTCAGCCTTTTTTTTCCTATCTATTCGATTCCATATAAGTCTGCAGAATAATCACCGCAGCTATTTTGTCGACAATTTCCTTATTTTGCCTGTCTTTTTTCTTTAAACCAGCTTCCAGCATGGTTTTATGAGCCAAAACTGAGGTAAACCGTTCATCAACCATAACAATTTCAATGGTCGGAAAGTTTTGCTTCAGCTTTGAAACAAAGGGTCGAATATATTGCATTGAGTCAGATTCCTTGCCGTTCATTTGCTTAGGCAGACCCACCACAAATTTATCCACAGTTTCTTTGGCAACATATTCCCTAAGAAAATTCATAACTTCCTGAACTCCCAATGTAGTCAAGCCATTAGCTGATATCTGAAGTGCGTCAGTTACAGCAAGCCCAACCCTTTTTTGTCCATAATCAATTGCCAGAATTCTGCCCATTTTCGTACTTTAGAGCGGCAAAGTTACACAAATCTTGCGGTTTGGAAAATTTTCGACCATTTCTGATGCTTCTTTAAGTTGGTTAAGTCACTATTATTTCAAGATAATATGTCTTAAATTATTTTTAGTCTGAGAAATATCAACTATTTTTATAGTCGAAAATGATAATGAATTCAAACCCTATAGAGCCATGAAATTTTTCAGCACATTTCAAATTCGTAAGCTTGACCAGTACACAATTGATCATGAACCTATTGCGTCAATTGATTTGATGGAAAGAGCTGCCAAAGCCATTTCCAGTGAGTATATGCTTACTTTTCCAAAAACTTTTCCAGTGTATATATTGGCTGGTTCGGGCAATAATGGGGGCGATGCATTAGCTTTGGCAAGATTGCTTTTAGAATCGTCTTACAAAGTCAAAGTTATTTTATTGCAAGGTGAAAAGCTTTCAGTCGATTGCGAAACGAATAAAAATAGATTACAAGAACAATTTACAGGGAATCTAACCATTGTAACTGATACATTTATTACCCCAGAAATTTCGGAACAAACTATACTAATTGATGGACTTTTTGGTTCTGGTTTATCGCGCAAATTAGAAGGGATTTATGCTGAAGCAGTGAATTGGATGAATGAATCGGGTTGTAAAATAGTTTCAATTGATATTCCTTCGGGTTTGCAGGGCGAAGATAATTTGATCAATTTTGGAGCTATCGTAAAAGCCGATTTGACTTACAGCATACAATTTCCCAAATTGGCTTTTTTGTTTCCTGAAAATGAAAAATTTGTGGGTAAATGGAAATTAATTGATATAGGAATTCTGCCTAAAATTATTACAGAAACTGAAAGTCAGTATGACTATTTAGATAAAAGTGATATTCAACAAATTATACTTTCACGCAATAAATTTGCTCACAAAGGTACTTTTGGACATTTACTACTTATTGCAGGAACTGAAGGAATGGCTGGCGCAGCAGTACTTTCAGCCAAAGCAGCCATGCGAAGTGGTGCAGGTTTAGTTACAGTTCAAAGTGTAGAAGCCAATCGCATTATAGTTCAAACTGCTGTTCCCGAAGCTATTTTTCATGTGCACGATTATAATTCTACAGCAACTGATAAAAACGAATATCAACAATATACTACTATTTCAATTGGTCCTGGCATTGGTCAAGAAAAAACTACAGTCAGTTTTTTGAAAACATTGCTTATCAATCAGAACAATCCTTTGGTATTAGATGCCGATGCCTTGAATATTATTTCAAAGAATCCTGATTTTTTAAATTATATTCCTCATAACAGTATTCTCACGCCACATCCAAAAGAGTTTGAAAGACTTTTCGGGACTTGCGAAAATGGCTATACAAGAATGAAAAAAGCCAATGAAATGGCAGTGGAATTAGGATTAATTATTGTGTTGAAAGGAGCTAACACCTTGGTTGCATTACCCGATGGTCAATTATTTTTCAACAGTACCGGAAACTCAGGCATGGCAACAGCTGGAGCTGGCGATGTATTGACTGGAATAATTAGTGGTTTATTGACACAAGGTTACACGCCCGAAAATGCGGCTAAATTGGGTGTTTACTTACACGGATTGGCTGGTGATTTAGCTTTGTCAGAGCAATCGCTGGAATCTTTGATAGCTAGTGATATTATTGATTGTATAGGAAAGACCTACAAAGTTATTGAAATAACCTAACCTGGATAAGCCAGAATCAATGGAGTATTCTACATCCCGCCCAAGCTGGAGTACAAAGATATTAGACAAAAGGACAAAGACAGCCAAACAAATGTGTGAATATTGTAATACATTGTCAAAATTATGTAAGATTCTTTGAACAAAAACTCACGTTCTTTGCTAAGGATTAAATCGTGTTTAATAATTTAGAAAATAGAAATAAAATGAACAATTTAGTAAGAGGATTAATTTCGGGATATGGGGCTAAGAAATTAGGTGGTGGGTGTTTTGGTACGATTATGGTTTTTATAATCATCTGGTTACTCCTTGGACAATGTAGTTAAAGTTGGGATTTGTGAATATGAATTATTTAAAAAAGTTGATATAATATGAACCTATCTTTTCAAAAGCTTTTTTACGCCATAGCCACTGTATTTTTGTTGTTTACAATACTGGTTTTGGCAAAAGCTATTCTCATCCCTTTAAGTATTGCCCTACTTATTTCATTCATTCTGTATCCATTATCAAAAAAGTTTGAGTCATGGGAAATTGCTAGAATTTTTGCTGCTTTTTTCTCAATTTTCACTGTGATTATACTTATTGGAGGAGTTATTTTCTTCTTTTCAACTCAAATAATTGGAATAGCAACACAGTTTTCTGATTTTAAGGATAAAATTATCAACGCTTTTGCCGATGTTACAGTGTATATCAACAAGAATGTAAGCTTTGTTGAAAACCTTGAAAGGAATGAATTATTTAACCGCATGAAAAGTTGGCTTACTGATTCATCAATGTCTTTGGTAGGTCAAACAGTTAGCAGTACAGCTACTTTCATGGCTGGAATGTTTGCAACCATTGTTTTTACTTTTCTATTTCTTATTTACAGAGATGGATTTACAAAGGCATTTCTGTCTTTTGCCAGCATCGACAATCATAAAAGGGTTTTAAGAATGCTTAAATCGGTTCAGCAGGTTGGTCAAAAATATTTGTTCGGAATGATAATTCTCACCATAGCTATTGGATTGGCCAACAGCATCGGGCTTATGATTATTGGTATCGACAATCCTTTCTTTTTTGGTTTTTTGGGCGCTTCACTTGCCATAATACCCTATATAGGCACTACTTTGGGGGCTATCATTCCTATGATTTATTCCTTTGTTTCTTACGATTCAATTTGGCCAGCCGCTGCAGTTGCCATTTTATTTTGGGCTGTTCAACTGGTTTCCGATAATTTTCTCACGCCTAGAATTGTGTGGGGCAATTTAAATATTAACGCTTTAACTGCCATCCTGAGTTTATTTGTTGGCGCTGCTGTATGGGGACTGGCCGGAATGATTCTGTTTTTGCCCTTTGCTGCCATATTGAGAGTGGTTTGCGAAGAGTTCGATGTGCTTAAACCAATTGCATTAATGATTGGCGAGCAAAATAGAGCCGAACGAAATAGCCCTGAACTATTTTTAGTTCGGTGGTGGAAAAGGATAAAAGCTAAGCCGGCGAAAAAAATAATTAAAAAATAAATAATATTTCATTGATGCCTTTCAGTAGAGTTTTGTAATAGCTTGCATAGCAATGAAACCGAACTTTATTTTTTCATTATTCACTATTCAAAACTCACTTTTTAAAATAAATATATTATCAATTTAAAACTAAATTATTATGGCAGAAATTAAGATTGAAAGGAAAAAA
>JBBRHJ010000060.1:0-15576 GCA_038222885.1 Bacteroidales bacterium
CCGTATTGTATCTATGATAGTCAGGAGTTCGTAAAAGAACACATCATTTTCAACTACTTTTGGCAATGTTTTATACAGCGGTTCAATTGCTTGTCCGCGTGAATTTCCTTTTGGGTAGGGCCATACATATATATCATTACCAGCAGAAATATGTTCTTTAATAGGGGAAGCAGAATGTGCGGTAGGAATCCCTTTGACAACAGCACTGGGTTGAACTGGAAATACATATTTTAGGCCGTAAATCAGGAATTCGAGAAAAGAGTTGATGTTTACTTTTCTCTTTTTTGAATCAATAAGTCCGGCAATTTTACATCTATTTAGCGCTTCAGATACTTCGGAAGGACTAATAAGAATTGCATTAGCAATATCTATATTTCGCCAGTTGGCTTGCTGTAGTGATATAATCTTTATTAGTACCACTATATCCTGTGGTCGCATTCCATTGTGTTTCTTCATTCAACTGATGTTTAATTCGCGATTCGCGAATTGCAAATATAAGACTATTATTTTATTCTGCAATAAAAAGACTTCTGGTATTTACTTCAATAGCTATAAGTTTACCCAAGTGCTTATTAGAATAAACACAACCACCATCTATATTTATTACTTTATTGTTGTTTTTGATTTGTTCCTGACAAATTCTGAGAGGTACAGGGGAATGACCATGAATGATTGTTCTATCTTTTAACAAGGGGTTAAAATACTGCTTTTTACTTTTCCATACCATGCAGTAATTATCTGAAAATGGATTCTCAAGCTTATCGTTGAAACCGGCATGAACAAAGAGAAACTCATCCAATTCATAATATAATTTCAACTTATTGAAGAAGTTTAGGTATTTAGGTTCGATGTTTTTCAATGCATCTATATTGAAACTTTTCAATGTTTCAGAACCTCCATTTTGAATCCACTTAAATATGGAACCTTCGTCATTATAAGCATCGATTAACATGGCTTCGTGATTTCCTAAAAGAGTAATTACATCATACTCATTGTTTTGTAATTCAGTGATATAATCCAATACTTTTTTGCTTTCAGGACCTCTGTCAATATAATCTCCAAGAAAAATAAGTTTGTCATTTTTCTTGAGCTGGATTTTGTCTTCTATCAATTCTTTCATTGAATTGAAACATCCATGAATGTCTCCTATAGCAAAAATTCGATTGTTCATATTACGATTTTGGGGAAGATTTAAATACATGACAAAAATAATATAAAGACTGCGATAAGTGTTGATTTTCGGATATTATTGCAGACAAAATATTTGACAGGGTTTAAAAGTGTCAAGTAAATGGAGTAAAATACTTGACAAAAGATTTTAGTTCAACCTCTCCGTGGTTGATTTGTGATACGGATTTTCAACCCCCAGTTACACTTTGTTTACTGGAACATTCCGCCAAGTCGGAATCTTACTTATGCATGTTAAGTCCTTTTGAAGTAAAGAAATACATTGAAATAAATAAACTAATTATTGGCAGTAAATTTGAATTGCTGCCAATAATTTGATTGTAAAGAATTTGGTTTTAATCGCAACAATTAAATAAAATGACTCCATAAAATGCTGATTTCGGTTATTATTGCTTTCAAAATATGTTTTCTTCTCCATATAGCAAGGTGATTTTATGCGAATAATACCAGTAAGTGGTACTTTACGCAAAATTTCTATTATTTTATTTTTTCTTTTGCTCCACTATCAAACGCAATAAGATTGAACATTTCACAATTGCAATAATACCAATATGTGAGTTTAAATAAAACTAATTTCTCGCTATTCATCCGAATAATTCTTGTTAAATAGAATTTTTAATTTTCGTGTTATTAGAGATGATTTGACTTCGTTATTAGCTTGAATATTATTTTGATAGCTTAATCTTTATGAAATTATTATTATGATTTTTGAAATTTAATTGTTTACTTTGTAGAACAATAAAAGTTAAATGTAGTTAATGTACGTATAGGGGCTTTGTAGCTAAACCGATTTAGTTATATATTTGCACCCACAATAGATTAAAAAATGGCTCAAGAAAAACGGATTTCTTTAAAAGATGTTGCCAATTCAATAGGAGTTTCTACAACTCTCGTATCCATAGTCCTGAATGGAAAGGCAAAGCAATACCGTATAGCAGATGAGATGGCTGAGAAAGTTATTAAAAAAGCCATGGAGATGAATTATTCTCCCAATCTTATTGCCAGGAACCTCAGAGGAGGAAAAACTCAGTTAATCGGATTGATAGTAACAGACATATCGAACCCATTCTATTCTTCCATAGCAAGGATAGTAGAAAACAGGGCCAATGAATTAGGTTACACTGTTGTTTTTAGTAGCTCAGACGAAGACTTGAAAAATACAAAAAAACTGATTGATGTATTGTTGAGCAAGGGAGTAGATGGATTAATCATAGTCCCTTGCGATGGTTCGGAAGAAGTGATTACAGCATTGCATAATAACAATACTCCTTTAGTATTAATTGATAGAAATTTTCCAAATTCTGACATCAGTTTTTCTTGTCTGAATAATCACAGAGCTACAGAGTTAGCAACAAAACACCTGATAGAGCAGGGATATGAAAACATTGCATTGGTAGGTTATAAAACAGAAATGAATCATATTATTGACCGTATTAGAGGCTATGAAGAAACAATGCAAAATGCAGGACTTGGGAAATATATCCAAGTAAAGAAAGTTAATCTATTGAATACTCAAGTTGAGATGAGGAATGTATTAGATACTTTGATAAATAAGAAAAAAATAGACGCTGTAATATTCTTGACTAATATGTTGGCTGTAAGTGGCTTGTACTGTTTGAAGGAAATGAATGTGAGGATACCTGAAGATATTGCCGTTGTGGGATTCAATAGAAATGATGTGTTTAATTTGTTTGCATCTCCGATAACCCATATTCGTCAACCTTTAGAGTTGATTGGGACTCAGGCGGTCAATATTTTAGTTGATAAAATTGAGAACGGTGAACTGCAAATAAAGTCGATGTCTTTTTCTGAGCCAGAATTAATTATTGGCAATTCGTCATTAAGAAAATAAAGAAAAATCAATCATCTTTTTTTTTATAAAAGTAGCTAAATCGATACAGCAGAAATCTCAGATATTCTTATAATTTATATTTATAGTTTCATTCACATAAAAGTCACTTACAGTTATGGGTCTTAATAAATACAGTATTTTAGTTTTAAATTTTAATTGTGTAGAATTTTAAATATATAACCTCACAAAATAATGAACAGTATGAAAAAAACAATTTTTAAATTTTTTATTGCACTTATTTTTCCTTTTCTTGGAGTGCTATTGTTAAATGCGCAAGTGGTTTCTGAAACACAACCGGGCACTACTGCTGGCGATGTGGGAACGATAACGTTTAAATACGGTGGTGTAGATGTGGCGTATACTACTGTACGTGCAAAAGATGGTAAGATTTGGCTGCAACAAAATTTGGGTTCAACACGGGTTGCTACAGTTTATACCGATGCTTTGTCTTATGGCGATTTATATAATTGGGGACGCTGGGACGATGGACATCATTTTAGAGATAATGCTAAAATAAATATGGTAACTGTAGATACTGCGGTACCAACACCCAATAATCCCACTATTCTTGACGGAACAAATCCATTTTATTGGAGTGCTACTGGTAGCAAATGGTGGTGGAGTAATGGAAAAGATACCGATAAAGCTGAAGCAGCAAGTCCTGCTGAAGTCACAGCAACGAATGGCTGTGATCCTTGTAAAAAATTAATGGGAGAAAACTGGCGTATGCCAACCATTGCAGAATGGGAAGCCGTAAGGAGTGCAGAAGTGATAACAGGACAAGCCAGCGCTTTTAGTTCTACTCTTAAAATACCTTCAATGACATTGCGTGCTGTACAAACAGGAGTGATAAACACAAACACAAATACAACACGAATCTGGTCAAGTACTGCAGGAGCAAGTGGTGGAGCTTATGTATTGCATTTTACTAATATTGCAAGCTCAGCAAGCACTTCCGCGAATGTTGCTCGAGGAAGTGGCTTTCCAATTCGCTGTATTAGAGAAAATGTCATCCTAACAGCTACAACGGCTGATGGACTTATGGGTACTGCTTCTGGCGTAACAACTGTAAGTAAGGGTTCGCCAGCAACTGTTACCGCAACAGCAAACACTGGTTATCACTTTATAAACTGGACATTAGCAACTAGCGGTGGTGCTGAGCAATCAACATCTCCCTCCTACACTTTTAATGCTACGTCTGATAAAACACTGGTCGCGAATTTTGCTTCGAATACTGTAAACCTTAGCAACACAGCCAATTCCGATGCAAGTATGCTAAACAACTGCAACAACTGCGATGTAACAGTAAGTTCGGGAGGCTCACTAAACGTAAACACAGCAAAAGCGTTTAATTCGTTAACAGTAGCTCCTGGTGCCAAACTTACATTAAATGAAAATATGACTCTTACTGTAGGTACACTCACCTTAGAAAGCGGCTCCACAGGTACAGCCACTTTAGTAGACAACACTTTAACAACACCACAAGCAGTAATGGCTACAGTACAACAATACTTACCACAAGGAAGAAATTGGTATGTTGGAACACCTGTAGTTACCAATAATACGACGAACGTTGCTGGAAACTTAACGGTTACAAATGCAGCTACATCGGTATCCTATTGGGATGAAACGATAGGTGATTGGGTAAATAATTACACTGGAGAATTAACACCTGGTCTTGGCTATATAGCTGTGTCTAACGCAGGTTCATCCACCAATAATGTAAGCTTTACTGGTCCACTAAATACAGGGAATATTACCGTAACACTTACCCGTAAATCAACTGCTCCAACTACTTATGCAGGTTATAATCTGGTAGCTAATCCATATCCATCGTATCTGGATGCCATGGCTGCTATCAATGCCAATAATAATATTGAAAAAACGATTTGGTATCGAACACGTTCGACTGAAGAAAATGTAGCATTGCGAAAATACTATTTCGAAACAGTAAATACGAGTTCGGGAGAAGGTACAAATACGAGCGGAACAGGCATTGTTACAGGATATATACCACCTATGCAGGCATTTTGGGTGCGTACATCACTTCACAATCAATCTTTAGTTTTTACCAATGCCATGCGCCATCATAAAGGAAATGTAAGTGTAGGAGAAGGCACTGTACCTACAACAGTTATGAAGGCACCAAAGCAAAGTTTACGACAGTTAGTTCGTTTAAATGTATCGAATGGTATTGCAAACGATGAGGCGATTATTTATTTTGACTCGAATGCCAACGATGCTCTTGATGCTTACGATTCTCAAAAGCGATCGAATAATGATGTTGCAATTCCAGAGATTTACACTCTCGTTGAATCTAAAAAACTAGTTATTAATGGTATGAATACGATTCCTGAAAATGTAGAAATCCCACTCGGATTTACACCTGGAACAAGTACCTCATTCAGTATTAAAGCTGCTGAAATAAGAAACTTCCAACATGGAACTCAAATTTTGTTGAAAGATGATGGAACTGGCAACATTCAAGATTTAAGTGATTTAAGTACATACAGTTTTGATAATTCAGTGCCTTCAAACGGACGGTTTTCATTGATCTTCAAATCGCCAAGTGTTCCTACTGCTCTCAATTCAGCTGACAATGAAGACTCAAGACTTATGGTTTTCAGAAATGCAAATAACCAGATTGTGCTAAACTGTAAAAATATAGTATCTGATTCAAAAGTGTCTATTTTCAATTCAATGGGACAAAAAATAGTAACAAAAAAATTAATTGACACCGTAACCATAATTGATACTCATTTAGAACCAGGTGTTTATTTCGTAACAGTTAATAATGGAATTACAAATAAAACTCGAAAAGTAATATTAAATTAATACGGATATGAAAGAAAAAAAGAAGTACAAAGCTCCTGAAATAGTAAAAATAGAACTAGATAATGAGATTTCTTTAGCATTAGAATCTGAACCTCCAATCGGGCCTGAGGAGGGTGCAAAGTTAACTCCTGAATACTTAAAGAATGATCCTTTTAGAGCGGAATCAGTGTAATAAAACTAACAGTTAATCAATCTTTTTAAGCGTGTCTAACTAATTCGACATAGCATTATTGAAAGAGAAAGAAATAATAGAATGAATAGAGAAAAACTTTTTGGAATTGTTCCACCTTTGGTAACTCCTTTGCTTGATAATGACAATTTGGATATTGAAGGATTAGAACGCCTGATAGAACATGTGATTGCTGGAGGAGTTCATGGCGTTTTTATTCTAGGAACAACTGGTGAAGCTCAAAGTTTGAGTTATAAGCTACGTGTGGAGATGATAAAACAAACAAGTCATTTGTTGAAAGGAAGAGCTCCTCTTTTAGTTGGAATCTCTGACACATCAATTAGCGATAGTTTGAGTTTGAGTCAAGCTGCTTCTGAAGCTGGTGCTGATGCTGTAGTTTCAGCTCCACCTTATTATTATGCAACTGGACAGCCAGAGTTAGTTGAGTTTTATGAAGCACTGATAGCAAAACTAGAACTCCCTTTGTATTTATATAATATGCCCACGCATACTAAAGTGACTTTTAGTGTTGAAACCATCAAAAGATTAGCTGAAAATGAAAAAGTAATCGGTTTTAAAGACAGTTCGGCTAATGGCGCTTATTTACAATCGGTAATTTTTGCGATGCGTCATCGTAAAGATTTCTCAATATTTGTTGGACCTGAAGAAATGACTGCAGAATCTGTAATGATGGGTGCCAGTGGTGGTGTAAATGGTGGAGCCAATTTGTTTCCCAAGCTCTATGTTGATTTGTACAATGCTGCTAAAGCAATGGATATTGAGCAAGTGAGATTGCTTCAACAAAAAGTAATGCAAGTTTGTGCCACTATATATAGCAATGGGAAATATGGATCAAGCTATTTGAAAGGATTAAAAGCCGGACTTTCAATCCTTGGGATTTGCAGTGATTTTCTAGCGAGTCCTTTTAATAAATTTGACGATATTCATAAAGAAAATATTAGAAAAGCAATTGTTGAAATTGGCTTGTAATTTATTACTAAGTCAAAATTTTAGAGAAGTAAGATTAAAAAGAGCTTATCAAACGAAATAATTTAAAAACACATAATCAAATATACATGGAAATAAAAAATTATCCTAAAATTGGTATACGACCAATTATTGATGGTCGTCGCGGAGGAATCAGGGAATCATTGGAAGAGACAACCATGAATCTTGCCTTGTCAGTTGCAAAATTCTATACAGATAATTTGCGTTACCCCGATGGATCGGTAGTACAATGCGTAATTGCCGATACTTGTATTGGTGGTGTGAAAGAAGCTGCTGATTGTGCTACGAAGTTTGAAAAAGAAAATGTAGGTCTGAGTCTTTCCGTAACTCCTTGTTGGTGTTATGGTTCCGAAACAATTGATATGAATCCTTTAATCCCAAAAGCTATTTGGGGATTTAATGGTACAGAACGTCCAGGAGCTGTTTATCTTGCTGCTGCCTTGGCAGCTCATAACCAAAAAGGATTACCAGCTTTTGGTATTTATGGACATGATGTTCAGGATGCAGGAAGTACTGAAATCCCTGAAGATGTAAAAGAAAAATTATTGCGATTTGCAAAAGCTGGATTGGCTGTTGCTATCATGCGTGGTAAATCATATTTAGCCATAGGCTCAGTGTCAATGGGTATTGGAGGTTCTATTGTTAATCCTGAGTTTTTGCAAGAATACCTTGGAATGAGAGCTGAATATGTAGATACGATAGAGATTCTTCGTCGCATTCAACTAGAAATTTATGACAAAGATGAATTTGCAATAGCCATGAAATGGACATGCGAAAACTGTATTAAAAATGAGGGAGAAGACCATAATCCAGATCATTTGAAACGAAACCGTGAGAAAAAAGATAAAGATTGGGAGTTTGTAGTAAAAATGACCTTGATTATGCGTGATTTGATGATAGGTAATCCCAAATTGAATGAAATTGGTTATGGTGAGGAAGCTATGGGACACAATGCCATTGCTGGAGGTTTTCAAGGACAGCGACAGTGGACAGACTTTCTACCAAACGGAGATTTTTCAGAAGCTATTTTAAACTCTTCATTTGACTGGAATGGTATTCGTGCTCCCTTTATGTTTGCCACAGAAGACGATCATTTGAATGGGATTAGTATGTTGTTTGGTAATTTGCTGACCAATACTGCCCAGATTTTTGCAGATGTACGTACTTATTGGAGTCCACAAGCCATAGAGCGAGTAACTGGATGGAAACCCTCAGGCATGCTTGAGAATGGAGCAATTCACCTTATAAACTCAGGTGCTTGTACTATGGATGGGACTGGACAGCAAAATGATACACAGGGAAATCCTACAATGAAACCATTCTGGAATATCACAGAGAAAGAGGTAGACAAAATGCTCGAAGCTACCAAATGGTTTCCTGCTTCACTAGAGTATTTCAGAGGTGGAGGTTATTCTTCGCAGTTTTTGTCTAAAGCAGGAATGCCTTTGACTATGTGTCGCATAAATCTTGTCAAAGGGGTTGGCCCTGTTCTGCAAATAGCAGAGGGTTGGAGTGCTTGTTTCCCTGATGAGGTGTTTGATAACATCAATCAACGTACTGACAAAACTTGGCCTTCTACTTTCTTTGTGCCCAGACTCACAGGCGAAGGTCGATTTAAAGACGTATATTCAGTAATGAATTATTGGGGAGCCAATCACGGTGCTATTAGTTTTGGACATATTGGAGCAGACTTAATTTCTATGGCTTCGATGCTTTCAATACCCGTAAATATGCACAATGTAGATGAAGATGCTATTTTCCGTCCATCGGCTTGGAGTGCTTTCGGGTCAGATGCTGAAGGTTCAGATTACAGAGCATGTGAAGCTTATGGTTCTGTTTACAAATAGAATGATTAACAAACAATAGAAAATATTATTTAGGTATTTTCTATTGTGTATATTAATTTCATACAATGGAATAACTTACAATCAATATTACTAAAAAAAATGAAAAAATACAGATTTATTTATATTTTCCTGCTGTGTGCTTTCTTAAGTACAATTTATGGTTTTTCTGGCACAGTTAATGAAAATACTTTTCTAATGCAGACACAACAACTAACCAAAAGTTTAAAAGGGAAAGTGACAGACTCTAAAGGCGAAGCTTTGATTGGTGTTTCTGTAGTTGATTTGAAAAATAAAAATAATGGTACAATAACAGATCTAAAAGGTTTTTATTCACTTAACTTATCAACTGATGCTGTTTTATCATACTCATACATAGGATTTGAGAAAATAGAAATAGTAGTGGGAAATCGAACCGAGATTAATGTAGTGCTTAAAGAAGTTGATAAACTCCTTGATGAAGTTGTCGTAATTGGCTATGGAGAAGTAAGTAAAAGAGACATGACTGGTTCAGTTGGTGGAATACAAGTTCAAGATATACAGAAAGCTCCTGTGTCTTCAATTGATCAAGCTCTTGCAGGGCGTTTGTCTGGGGTTAATGTTTCTTCTACGGAGGGGCAACCAGGAGCAAATGTAAATATAGTTATCAGGGGTGGTAACTCTTTAACACAGGATAATTCACCTTTGTATGTAGTAGATGGTTTCCCTATTGAAGATTTTTCAATTTCTTCATTGAATCCCGAAGATATTGAAGCGATCAATGTATTGAAAGATGCTTCTGCCACAGCAATATATGGGTCTCGTGGTGCAAATGGGGTTATTATTATCGAAACTAAGAAAGGAAGTATTGGAGCACCTTCAATAGCTTATCATGGGTATATAGGGACTCAAAGACCAACAAAGAAAATGGAAATGATGAGTCCGTATGACTTTGTAAACTACCAAATAGAAATGTTACCAGAAGAGATGACCCAGTTTTATTTAACAAAAAACAATATGGTCTTGGATGATTATAAAAATGTTGATAAAATTGATTGGCAATCATTAATGTTTAGAGATGCAATAGTGTATAGTAATGATATATCTATAAGAGGGGCAACAGATAATACCAAATATTCTTTTTCAGGTTCATATCTGAATCAAGAAGGGATTATCATTAATTCTGGTTTTAATAGGTTTCAAACAAGAGTATCTATTAATCAGCGTATAACAAATAAAATAAGTGCAAACGTCAATATCAACTATTCAGAAGAAAAAGTTTATGGTTCATTAGCTTCAGAAATGAAATCAACATCAAATTCTTATGCTTCATTTTTGATGTATCGAATTTTAGGATATAGACCTGTTTCAATTGGTACAGATATAATTGATAAATTGATTGATCCTGAAGATGATAATGCTATATTTCTCTTAAATCCCCTTATTTCAACAAAAAATGAGATTCGTCAGGAATTCAAGCCTAATCTCTTTGCAAACCTGGAACTGACATATAATGTCGTTAAAGATGTAGTATTATCTATTCAGGGGGGATTTAACCGAAGATCTTTTGTCTCTGAGGCTTTAAACAATTCTAAAACATATAGTGGGATAAGCTCCAGTTGGAATTTAAAAGGTGTAAATGGAAATTATTCCAATACAGAAATAAATAATTGGGTAAATGAGAATAGATTAACGTATAGGAAAAGAATAAAAACCGATCATTATTTTGATGTGATGACTGCCTTTACTATGCAGGGGACGACTTATGAGAAATTTGGTTTTGAGTCAACAAATATATCGAATGAAGAACTAGGAATCCGCGCTTTAAGTAATGGTACTCCAACATCCTTAATTTCTTTACTGTCTAAGAACACATTAGTGTCATTTTTAGGGCGCACAAACTACAATTATAAATCCAAGTATCTTTTTACCGCTTCATTGCGTGCCGATGGTAGTTCTAAGTTTACTCCTTCAAATCGTTGGGGAGTTTTCCCTTCCGCTGCTTTTGCATGGCACATGGGTAATGAGAATTTCATGAAGAACATTGACTTTATTAACGAGGCAAAGTTTAGAGTAAGTTATGGAGTCACTGGTAATAATAGAGTTGGCGATTTCGTTGCCTATCAAAAATTAGCTTTATCAAAATTCTATTCATTTAATAATGAAACTCCCGAATATGCTGCTATAATTGGTAGTATGGGAAATAAAAATTTGAAATGGGAAGAAACTGCCCAACTTGATGTTGGATATGATCTGTCACTATTCAATAATAGAATTAGTTTAAAAGCAGATGTTTATAGTAAAAAAACGAACAATGTACTTTTAAATTCTGATGTTCCATTAAGTTCAGGTTCTTCTAAGATATTTAAAAATGTAGGTAAAATTCGAAATAATGGATTAGAACTCACCCTAAATACAATAAATATTAAAACGAGAGATTTTTATTGGGAATCTGCAATTAATATTAGTTTTAACGAAAATAAAATTCTTGAGTTGTCAGAAGGACAGAGCAATATTCTCTCTTGGGTCCCATTTACCGGTGATTATAATGGCTCGTATTCATACATTGCTCAGGTCGGAAAGTCGGCATCATCCATATACGGTTATATTTGGGAAGGTAATTATCAATATGCTGATTTTAATACAGTGAATGATAAGTATGTTTTGAAAACAGGAATTCCAACAAATGGTAACAGCAATGTGCAACCTGGCGATATAAAATATCAGGATGTTAATAACGATGGTATTCTAAATGAAATGGATAAAGTAATTATAGGTAGAGGCTTACCTATCCATTATGGAGGGTTTAATAATAATATTGGATATAAAGGTTTTAACTTAAATGTTTTTTTTCAGTGGAATTATGGTAACGACATAATTAATGCAAATCGTTTAGCTTTTGAGGGAGATTTCGCCAATCGATATAGCTTGAATCAATTTGCTTCCTATGTAAATCGCTGGACTCCAGATAATCAAACGAATCAGAATTATAGAGTCGGAGGAGGAGGGCCTAAAGGTCGGTATTCAAGTAAAATTGTTGAAGATGGCTCATTTTTGAGATTGAAGACAGTACAGTTGGGCTATTCTTTTCCAAAGAAACTTAGGGGGCCACTAAAATCATTGGAGATCTATTGTGCAGCTCAAAATTTATTTACATGGACGAAATATTCTGGATATGACCCAGAGGTTTCAGTGCAGAACACAACTCTCACTCCTGGATTTGATTACTCATCGTATCCTCGTAGTTTCACAACGACTTTTGGAATAAAGGCTGGATTATAAAAACAAAATGACATGAAAAAATATTTATATATAACGATTTTTTTCTTTATAGCAGGTTTATCTGCTTGTGATAGATTACTGGATATAACTCCTGATAATTATGAACTCACAACTGAAAACTATTACAAAACACCTAAGCAGATAGATAATGCTATAAGAGGTGTTTACTCCACACTTGCCGAAACTTTTATGTACGGCAATACAATGTTATCTCGTATGGGATTAATAGCAGATGAAGGATTTATGCATTTCCCTACAGATAATGGGAAAATGGGCTACTTTGTTGTCAATACGACAGATGAAAAAATTCTTAACAATTGGAGAGAACTGTACAAGGGGATAAATCGTGCCAATCTTTTGCTAAAAAACATCGATAATCCTGAACTTGAGTTTGAACAGGCTGAAAGGGAAAATATAAAAGGAGAAGCATTATTTTTGAGAGCTTATTATTACTTACTACTGGTGAATAGATATGGTCCAGTACCGCTTGTATTGGACGTAGCTGAATCTAGCGATAATAAGTATCTGCATATTGCAAGAACACCCGCAGCGAAAATATACGAGCAGATATTGTCCGATATGACATTGTCCGCTGATTTGGTAAGCGACATTAAAGATGTTAAATCGGCAGGAAGAGTTAGTAAGTCAGCTGTATGGGGCGTATTGTCACGAGTCTGCTTATATATGGCAGGTAATCCAATAAACAAGACGGAGATGTATCCAATAGCTGCAACTTGGGCAAAAAAAGTAATTGATTTAAACTTTCACGAACTCAATAGCTCCTATCAAAAGGTGTTTGTTAATTATGCGAAAGATGAGTATGATAGTAAAGAAAGCATCTGGGAGGTTGAGTTTTGGGGCAACGGGACAGGTGTTTACTTGAATACAGGCGGTGCTGTTGGTATTAATAATGGTATTCTATATTCAGCACAAGGGAAAGCTAATTTTGGTTACTCACAAGGCATGTTACACCCTAACACTTGGTTGTATAATCTTTATAAATCCGATGATTTAAGACGTGATTGGGCGATAGCACCCTACAGATACTTAAATGATGCTATTAATCTTTGGCCATCGAATATAAGTGTTATTCACAGATGTTGTGGTAAATTTAGGAGAGAAAATGAATTAGTAACACCTAAAAGTAACTTCCAAACTCCACAAAACTTTCCCCTTTTACGCTATTCTGATGTTTTGCTGATGTACGCAGAAGCACTTAACGAATCAGAAGGTGAGCCGAATAATCTTGCTTATGAGGCTATAAATCAAGTTAGAAGAAGAGCTGTAGGATTACCAATAAAGAATCCAAGTGCTATTGATTTGTCAAATTTAAGTTACTCTGCATTTAAAAAGGAAGTTAAAGATGAAAGAGCTCGAGAATTGTGTTTTGAATTGTTGAGAAAAAGTGATCTTGTGCGTTGGGGAGATTTTTATGCAAACATGAAAAAAAGGTTGACTGAGATACCAGTCGGGACCACTTCAGTAGATGTTTCAATTTTCAACTATTATAATAATGTTGCAGAAAGAGATACTATATGGCCAATACCCTCTTATGAAATGGGTGTAAACCCTAAATTGACACAAAATATGGGTTGGTAATTTTATGAATAATAATAATTGAAATGATAATTAAAACAATCGATATTATGAAAAAAGAAATATGGATTTTATTGCTAATACCTACCATTTTTTCTTGTTCCAAAAAGTTGGACATTGATACGCCCGAATTAAATGTTGTAGTTTCATCGTCAACAGTAAAAATGGGTGAAGTAGTCAAATTTACTCTTGAAGGAAACGCTGACATAATTAGTTTTTATTCAGGGGAAATAGGTAGCGATTTTAACTTTACAAATACGGATCGACTACTTCCAATAAAAAAAGTAAAGATGTCGTTTCAGTCGCAAGTCCGAACGCAAGGCGGAAGTGCTACGTATTGTCAAGCTGATCAATTCCATGTTATGATATCCAACAATCTAAAATTTACTAGTAATACAAAGGAGGATTCATTATTAAATGTATTAGATGCAACTTGGACAAATATATCGGATAAGTTTAGCTTGTGTCCTCTTGAATGTAAGAGCAATACTCCATATAAATATTCAGAACAAACCAATATTGTTGATTTAATTGATTTGGAGAAACCTCTTTTTATTGCATTTAAATATGTTAACAAACCTAATACTCAAAATGGCAATGCTACTATATGGCGATTTCAATCTTTTGATTTGAGTTTAGAAACAGATGCAGGTGCTGTGTCTGTTATTAATCAGAAAACAGCTGGTTGGAAACCTTTATTTAGAGCCGAGAATTGGGGGTCTACGGCTTTTGAAAATAAAGATTCTCAAATTACTTTAAGGGGACTTACATCAAATAATGGGTTTAATGAGTTGTGGTGTGTAAGTAATTCTATATTACTTGAAACTGTTAACTCAGGGAGAGAATTTGGAACCACAATTAAATCTTTATCAGATGTTTCGTTGAAAAGCTATAAGTATCAGTTTAATCAACCAGGTACTTATACTGTAACTTTTGTTGGAATTAATACCAATATAAGTGGTAAGAAACAAAGTGTTTGTCAAATGACAATAATAGTAACACCATAATTTTTAAGAAAAAAGATTTTTACATGAGACGAATAATGAAAATTTGTTTAATAATTATTCTTTTAGATCAAGTGAATCTGAAGGCAGAGAATATTTCTCTGCCTACACCATTGAATTATGGAAATAGCGGTATCTCAAGTTTTGGTTTTGGTTTGGATATTAAGCCAGTAATCTTGCCTAATAGAGATATGTTATTTACAGTTACGTTATTAGGAGGTGGAAGTTATTATTCTCGCTTTTTGGGTAAAACTAATGATAGCTCTTTATTGTATGAGCGACCAGAATATCAGGCTCTATGGACAGAAAAGTATGGGTTATCTAAGGTTCTTTACATTGATGGAGTTTTACCATCAATATTTACAGTAGATAAAAAAACGGGTAGTTGGGGATGCCTTGAATTTGCAAATAATTACACATTGAATGTTTCTAAATATATTCCTATTACTGTTGACGGTAATCCCCTTGATGGAGATTTTACAATAATAAAAAACCGAGACGGTATATTTTTATTAAAATTGTCTCCTGTTAATAATGGAGATTCGTACTGGCCAGGAGGACAAGACCCTTGGGTGTATCCTTCAAATCCGCAGATAGGCTTTAATAAGGGGTATAATAGTCTTGGTTTGTGGTTGGGAGATAAATATACCATGACCATTAGCTATGCTCCATTAATAGACAAAGAATCTTGGTCTTTCGGTTCTTATCGGAAAGTTTTTCAAAATGGTGTACCCTTTAAGTTAGAAGCATATCAAAGTCCTGTTAGGTTGGGCTCCATTGATCTTTTAAATAAAGGTGAGCAACAGGTTTTAATATCAT